>JAYSTV010000526.1:0-5642 GCA_043719425.1 Acidimicrobiia bacterium
GCGGTGAAGGGAAACGTTCGCGGTCCGGTACAGCGAAGAAACACGCTCGAAACCGAGCGCGTCGAGCGTGGTTGCCGCCGACGTGCATTCGGAGGGGGCACGCGCGCTCGACACTGTTCTTGTCGAACTCGACGACGAAGTGAGCCTTCGCCCTGCTGCGGGCCCTCGCCACGTCGAACTTCTGAGGTTCTAGTCACGGCTGTGCCGGGACTGGTTGATCCGACCTGCTGGCATGCTGGTTCGCAATGCGAGCAATGCACATGGGGATGTTCTCTGAGGACATCAAGAGCAAGAAGATCGACCGAAAGACGCTTCGCCGGGCTTGGGGTTTTGCCGGGCCATACCGACGCCAGCTGACGGGGTATCTCGTCACGATCGTCATCGTGTCGGTGTTTGGTGTAGTGCCGCCACTCGTGACCCGCAAGATCATCGACTCGGCCATCCCGTCACGCGATCGCGGTTCGATCACCGCGTGGGTCGCCGTACTCGTTGTGGTGGCGCTGGCGTCGTCGGCCCTCGGCGGGATCACCCGGTGGCTGAGTTCGGTTCTCGGCGAAGGCGTGATCGCGTCGACCCGCAAGGCCCTCTACGACCACGTGCAGCAGATGCCAATTTCGTTCTTCACTCGCGTGCAAACCGGCTCGCTGATGAGTCGACTCAACAACGATGTGGTTGGCGCGCAGTCTGCTTTCACCTTCGTCTTACGAAGCGCTCTTGGCAATGTTCTAACGGTCTCGGTCACGCTCGCCGCCATGCTCACGCTGTCATGGAAATTCACTCTTGCATTGCTACTCATCGTGCCCTTCCTCGTGTGGCTGTCCAAGCGCGTCGGCCGGGTGCAGGAGAAGGCTGCTCGCGAGGCCATGGGACGCAACGCGGCCATGAACACGGTGATGACAGAGCGCTTCAACGTGTCAGGCGCCCTGCTGGTGAAGCTCTTCGGCCGTCCCGACGAGGAGCGGGCTGCGTTCGCGTCGTCGGCTGACCGGGTCGCAGCCATCGGGGTTCGACGCGCCGTAACCGGCATGGTCTTCGACCTCACCCTGGGGCTCGTTGGCACGTTGCTCACCGCGTCGATCTATTGGTGGGGGGCCAATCAGGTTCTGGATGGAAGGATCACTGTGGGCACCCTTGTGGCCATGTCGATCCTTGCCCAGCGGATCTACGGCCCGTTGACCGACTTAGCAAGCGCGCGTATTGAATTCGTTACGGCCTTCGTCTCGTTCGAGCGGATCTTTGAAGTGCTCGACGCACCGCGATCCATTGTCGAAAAGGCCGATGCCCGCGAGCTGCCGGCGTCGAGCGGCGCCGGAGCAACAGTCGAGTTCGACGACGTGTGGTTCCGCTATCCGGCCGCCTCGGAGGTATCCGTTGCCTCGCTTGAGTCCGGTGGTGCGGCGCTGTCGAGTGACGAATCCGCATGGGTGCTCCAGGGACTCACCGCGGTGTGCGCCCCGGCCACACTGACCGCAATCGTCGGGCCGTCGGGTGCCGGAAAGACGACCGTATCCTCGCTCGTGCCCCGGCTCTACGACGTGACCCGGGGATCGGTGCGGATCGACGGCATCGACGTGCGTGACCTCACCGGCGCATCGATCCGCGATGCGATCGGTGTGGTCAGCCAAGACGCGCATCTGTTCCATGACACCATCGCCGCCAACCTTCGCTACGCCAAACCGGCGGCCACCGATGCCGAGCTGGTCGAAGTCTGCCGGGCGGCAAGAATTTTTGACCTCATCGCCTCGCTTCCCGACGGCTTCGCCACCATGGTCGGCGAGCGCGGCTACCGCCTTTCCGGTGGAGAGAAGCAGCGCATGGCTCTCGCCCGTGTGCTGCTCAAGAACCCGCGTGTGGTCATTCTCGACGAAGCCACCGCCCATCTCGACTCGGAGACCGAAGTCCATATCCAAGAGGCGTTGAGTGAAGCGCTGGCCGGTCGCACGTCGATCGTGATTGCCCATCGACTATCCACGATCCGCGATGCCGATCAGATCCTCGTGATCGATAACGGTCGCATCGTCGAACGCGGCACCCACGATGAGCTGGTCAACAACGGCGGGCTCTACGCCCACCTAACCGAGACCCAGTTCCTCGGTGCTCTGCCGACCGCCTGACCGGTAGGGTCAGCACCTCCATGTCGCGCCTTGCTTCGTCTACATTCCTCGCCGCCTGTCGAGGTGAGCGGACTTCGCCGACGCCTGTCTGGTTCATGCGCCAAGCCGGGCGATCACTGCCCGAGTACCGCGCCCTGCGGGCGGGCAAAACCTTTCACGAGATGCTCGTCGACCCGACGCTGGCCGCCGAGGTCACGCTCCAGCCGGTCCGACGCCACGGCGTCGACGCGGCGGTGTTCTTCTCCGACATCATCACGCCGGTGCAGTCTTTTGTTCCGGGCGTCTCGATCGAGCAAGGCCGCGGCCCCGTTATCGAGCAACCCTTCCGGACGCTTGGTGATGTCGATCGCCTGCGCGCATACGACCCCTCGGTGCATACGCCGTTCGTGGCCGACGCCATCGCACTGTGCGCCGCTGAGCTCGACCCGATTGGCGTGCCGATCATCGGCTTTGCAGGCGCACCCTTTACCGTCGCGACCTATCTCGTCGAAGGCGGAAAGTCGAAGGAGTTCGAGCACACCAAGTCGATGATGCGCTCCGAGCCCGAGACCTGGCACGCGTTGATGACGGCGCTCTCTGACATCGCGCTCGCCTCGCTGCACGCCCAGGTCACGGCCGGGGCATCAGCGGTTCAGCTCTTTGACTCGTGGGCGGGCATTCTCTCGCTTCACGAGTACCGCACATTTGTCGCTCCGTATTCGGCTCGCATCTTCAGTGGACTTACTGATCTGGGGATCCCGCGCATTCACTTCGGCGTGGGCACCGGCGAACTGCTGGGCGCCATGGGTGAGGTTGGGGCCGACGTGGTTGGCGTCGATTGGCGGGTCGATCTTCGCGATGCACGTCAGCGGGTTGGGGATGGCAAGGCGTTGCAAGGCAACCTCGATCCGGTCGTGCTGCTCGGTCCGTGGCCGGTGATCGAAGCCGAGGTGCGCCGCGTGCTCGATGAAGCACGGGCGGCGGGTGGTGGACACATCTTCAATCTCGGCCACGGTGTGCTGCCATCGATTGCGCCCGAGGTGCTCACTCGCGTGGTCGAGCTCGTGCACGAGTTGACCGCTGACGTCAGCTGACGCCATGGACGGCGTCGCGGAGCCTGGCGTCGATGTGATCGACGTCGTCGTTATCGGCGGAGGAATCACCGGTCTCGCCGCGGCGTACTTCATCGGCCGCGACCGCCCGGGCACAACGGTCAGGGTCCTCGAAGCATCTCCGACCGCAGGGGGGAAGATTGCTGGAGCCGAAGTGGCGGGCATCGCTGTTGACACGGGCCCCGATGCGTTCCTGGCCCGAGTGCCGGGCGCCGTTGAACTGGCGGGCGAGTTGGGACTCGGCGACGAGCTCGTGGCGCCGGCGACCGGCACGGCCTACGTGTGGTCTCGCGGCGCGCTCCGCGCCTTGCCCGCGGGTTTGGTCCTCGGCGTGCCCAGCCAGCTGCGCCCGCTCATCGCGAGTCGCATCATGAGCGCTCGTGGCATAGCCCGGGCGGCCCTCGACGAGGTGTGGTCGCGTCGTGTCGACGAGAGCGACGGCGATCCATCGGTGGCCAACGCCATTGGCCGTCATCTCGGACGCGAGGTCGTGGAGCGTCTCGTCGATCCGCTGCTGGGCGGGATCAATGCCAGCGACTGCGACCGGCTGAGCCTGGCCAGCGCCGCGCCCAACCTTTCGGCGGCGGCTCGTTCGCCACGATTGATGCATGCGCTTCGCGCCAGTGGAGCGGCGGCCCAACGCGGTCAGATCGGCGTGAGCGAAGAGCGTCCGGTGTTCCTGGCGCCCCGCACCGGCATCCGTCGATTGGTCGCAGAACTCTCGGGTCGGGTCGGCGTGACGACGAACGCTCCGGTCACGAGCCTGGAACGCCGAGAGGACAGCTGGGTTCTTCAAGCCGGCGGCTCAACCGTACGTGCACGTATGATCGTGCTCGCCACACCCGCGGCCGTGTCGGCTCGGTTGCTCGCCGCTCTTGCTCCGCTGGCTTCGCGAGAACTGTCGGGGATCCGTACAGCGCCGGTGGCGCTGACCCTCCTCGCCTACCCCGCCGGTTCCGTGACCCTGCCGCCGGGGAGCGGCATGCTCGTGCCTCGGCCGGAGAATCGTCTTGTCACGGCGTCGAGTTGGTGGAACCAGAAGTGGCCCCACCTCGACACGCACGGTCACGTGCTGATCCGAGCTTCCGCCGGTCGTGATGGCGACACTCGGTTCACCGAACTCGACGACACTGCTCTGGTCGAGGCGTTGCATCGAGACCTGGCAGACATGATCGGCGTGGGAGCGCGGCCCGTCGATGCCCGAGTTACCCGTTGGACCAACGGATTCCCGCAGTACGACAGCGGTCACGGCGCACGCGTTGAGCGGATCGACTCGGCGCTGGCGGCATCGGCGCCGGGTCTCACGCTCGCCGGTGCGAGCTACCGCGGCATCGGCGTGCCGGCGTGCGTCCGCGATGCGCAACGCGCCGCGTCGGCGACTGTTGCCGCTCTCGCGTCGCTGGGGTAGGTCACGGTGACGGATCTGCGGCCGATGCTGGCCACCCCCGGCCCACTGCCCCACGGGGAGCTTTGGTCGTACGAGGTCAAGTACGACGGCATCCGCGCGCTTCTGGAGATCGATGAAGAACGCGCGCTTACCGTCACGACGCGCGCCGGCAACGCAGTGACCGAGACATTTCCGGAACTCGCCACCATTGTCGATGCGCTCGACGGGAGTGGCGTGATTCTCGATGGCGAGATCGTGGCCATGGGAGACGATGGTCTCCCGTCGTTTCATCGACTGCAGGAACGTCTCGGGGTGTTCGGCACCGATGCGGTTCGTCGTTCGTTGAGAGTTCCGGTGGTCTTCGTCGTGTTCGACATCCTGGCGATCAACGGTATGTCCACATGCGATCTGCCCTTGTCCTCTCGACGCTCCCTGCTTGACCGTCTCGATGGGCTCACCAACGGCACACACTGGCGACGAATTACGACCTACGAAAATGGCGATGCCCTCCTCGAACTCACCCGCACGACCGGTATCGAGGGTGTGGTGGCCAAGCGCGACGACGCCCGCTACCTGCCCGGCCAACGATCGACCTCTTGGATCAAGGTCCGCAATCTCACCACCGACGAGTTCGTGATCGGGGGCTGGGTCCCCGGCGAAGGGCGTCGGCAACGAACAATCGGTGCACTTCTCTTGGGGCTACCGGAGACCGACGAGCCGGGCGCCCCACTGCGCTGGATCGGCAAGGTCGGCACCGGTTTCA
The DNA here is from genome assembly GCA_043719425.1 of Acidimicrobiia bacterium. GTDB lineage: Bacteria > Actinomycetota > Acidimicrobiia > Acidimicrobiales > JANYDT01 > JANLQX01. Next base: position 5,356 of record JAYSTV010000526.1, read on the forward strand.
CTGACGCCATGCTCGACGAACTCCACGCCCTCCTCGCTTCGGACACCCGACCGACGCGCCCGTTTACCAATGACCCCGGCGAGCGCACCGCCGTCTACGTCGAATCCCGCCACCGATGCCTCGTGGAATACCGCGAGTGGAGCCCAACCGGCGTGCTTCGCTTCCCTTCGTGGCGCGGCCTCGTGCGGCCAGGTCCCACGCTCCTCCAGTAGTGCCGCGTTCGAGGCTGGTGCGGCGGGCGGTATTCAGTTGTCAAGCAACGGGTGACGACTCGGCTGGGTACCACT
>JAYSTV010000527.1:0-13637 GCA_043719425.1 Acidimicrobiia bacterium
GCGTCGAGCGGGGTGTCGAGATCCTCTTCGAAGAACCACGGGGCCGAACCGCCGCCGGGGATGAACGCCTTGACCTTGCGGTCGTCGCGAATGCCGCCGCAAAACTCAAAGAACAGCTCACGAAAGGTGGTGGTCCCGAACTCGACTTCGAAGACACCGGGGTTCTTGACGTGGCCCGAAACGGCAAAGAGGCGCGTGCCGGTGTTCTTCTCGTTGCCGAAGCTCGTGAACGCCGCGGCCCCGTTGTTGATGATCCACGGCAGGTTGGCGAGCGTCTCGACGTTGTTGACCACGGTCGGCTGCATGTAGAGACCCTTCGACGCCGGGAAGAACGGCGGCTTGAGGCGGGGCATACCACGGTTGCCTTCGAGCGACTCGATGAGCGCTGTCTCTTCGCCGACGATGTAGGCACCGGCGCCCCAGTGGAGCACGATGTCCATCGACCAATCCGTGCCGCAGATGTTCTTGCCGATGTACCCGGCGGCATAAGCCTCGTTGAGCGCCGCCGCCATGCGCTCGTGCGCGTGGGGCATCTCGCCGCGGATGTAGATGAACGCCTGCTCGGCCTTGATCGCCCACGACGCAATGAGCACGCCTTCGATGAGCTGATGGGGATCGCGCTCCAACAGGATGCGGTCCTTGTACGTGCCCGGCTCGGACTCGTCACCGTTGACCACGAGGTAGCGGGGGAAGATGTCCTTCGGCAGGAACGACCACTTGGTGCCGCATGGGAAACCGGCGCCACCGCGGCCGGCCAAGTTGGCCGCCTTGACCTCATCCACGACGGCGTCGGGGTTCATGGCAAGTGCCTTGCGCAGCGCTTCGTAGCCGCCGGTGCGGAGATAGCCGTCGAGGGTATGGCCGTCGGCCTGATCCCAACGGGTGGAGATCATCTTGGTGGGAGCGGGCATGGAGTTGTCCTCGGTGGGCGGGGCGCGACGGCAGATGCAAGGGAAGACCTAGATGGCCTTCACCCCGGCCTTGCGATCGGCGGGAATGGACTGACGAACCGCACCGAGAGTGCCGTGGCGAGGAATGTCTGCGCGCTTACCAGCGCGAAGATCAGCGACGATGCGGTCAAAGCCTTCGTTGGTGACCTTGTTCTCGTAGCGATAGTTGACCTGCAGACATGGGGCCTCGGTACAGGCGGCGAGGCATTCCATCTCCTCGAGGGTGAACAGACCGTCGGCCGTGGTTGCTCCGGGACGGATACCGAGCGAGTCGGTGGCATGGTCGAGAAGTTCCTCGCCGCCGACCAGCAAACAGGCGATGTTCGTGCACACACCAATGAGGTACGTCCCAACGGGATGGAATTTGAACATCTCGTAGAACGACGCCGTGCCGTAGACCTCGGCGTTGGTGCAGCCAACGAGTTCGGCGATGTGCGCCATGGCGTGTTCGCTCAGATAGCCGTCTTGCTCCTGGGCGAGATGGCACATCGGGATCGTGGCGCTCTTGGCGCGTGGGTAGTGCGTCAGCAACTCACGGGCGCGCTCCAAGTTGGCTGGGTTGAAACGAGCCATCAGCGATCAACCTCGTTGTGCTCTTGGTCGCCGGACCGTTGTGTGCGCGGCCTCACCGGTCAACCTCGCCAAGCACAGGATCGATCGACGAGATAATGGCGATGGCATCAGCCATCTGCGCGCCCTGCATCATGGTGGGCATGGACTGGAGGTTCACGAACGACGGTCCGCGCCAGTGCATGCGGTAGGGCTTCGTGGTGCCGTCGCTCACCATGTAGCAACCGATCTCGCCACGGGGTGATTCGACGGCGACATAGACCTCACCCTCGGGCACTTTGTAGCCGTCGGTGAAGAGCTTGAAGTGATGGATGAGCGCTTCCATCGATTCGTCGATCCGACTGCGCGGCGGCGGCGTGACCTTCTTGTTCTGCGTGCGGTAATCACCGGACGGCATCAGATCCACGATTTGGCGAACGATCCGAATGGACTCGCGAATCTCGTTGAGGCGGATCGCGTAGCGATCAAAAGCATCGCCGTGCGTGCCGACAACCACGTCGAACTCAACCTCGTTGTAGGCGAGGTATGGCATGTCCCGACGAAGGTCCCACTCAACGCCCGTCGAACGAAGGATCGGTCCGGTGGCCGACAACGCAATGGCCTCGTCGGCGGTGATCACGCCAACACCCTGGGTGCGATCAAGGAAGATCGGCTGACCGGTGAGCAACGTGTCGTACTCGTCGAGGCGGGGCTCGATCTTGGCGCACAGCGCGAGGACATCGTGCTGCCAATCGGGCGGCAGGTCAGCAGCCACACCGCCGGGGCGGATGTAGTTGTGGTTCATGCGAAGGCCGGTGACCTTCTCGAAGAACGTGAGCACTTCTTCGCGCTCGCGCCAGCCGTAGATCATCATGCCGACGGCACCGAGGTCCATGCCGTTCGTGGCCATGAACAGCAGGTGTGAGGCCATGCGGTTGAGCTCGCACATGAGCATGCGGATCCATGTGCCTCGCTCCGGAATCTCGACCTCGAGCAGCTTCTCCGTGGTCAGCGAGAACGCCAGCTCGTTGAACAGCGGCGAGAGGTAATCCATGCGGGTGACGTTGGTGCACCCCTGCATGTAGGTGAGGTTCTCGGCCGTCTTTTCCATGCCGGTGTGGAGATAGCCAACAACGGGCTTGGTCCGCAGCACCGTTTCACCTTTGAGCTCCAGCATCACTCGCAGCACACCGTGGGTGCTCGGGTGCTGCGGGCCCATGTTGATGATCATCGTCTCGTCGTCGCCGAGCTCAATGTCGTAGTCGTTGATATCGATGGCGGCGTCGTCGCTGACGCCGCGAAGCACGGCGCCCTGTTCACGCAAGAGTTCGGCCGCTGGGGTCGCCAGTCGGTCCTGCATTTCCTGTCCGAAGTTCATGGGGTCCTCGCTCTCAACGGCCGGTGTGGGTGAACTGCACCGGGATCCGACCCGTGGCCTCATCCTTGCGCAGTGGATGGCCCTCCCAGTCGTCGGGCAGCAAGATTCGCGTGAGGTCGGGATGACCTTCGAACCACACGCCAAGGAGGTCGTAGGCCTCACGCTCCATGGCCTCGGTACCCGGGTGCACGGCGTAGAGCGAGGCGATCCGCGGTGCGTCGCCGGCGAGCTGAACACGCAACCGAACCCGCTCGCGGCGAGCATGTGACAACAGGTTCACGACGACCTCGAATCGCTCGGGCGCGATGCCGCGCGGAAGGACCCGAGTGTGGTTCGTGAGGTAGTCAACGGCAGTGAGGTCGACGGCCATGGTGAAGCCATCGGCGTAGAGCGCCTTGACCGTGTTCACATAGGTTTGCGCCGTCGGATGGATGACCATCTCCCCTCGGCTGAACGACACCGGACAGCCGTGAATAGATGTGAGTTGGACGGGTTCGGGCGCCGCCGCGAGAGCATCGGTAGTGGGAGCAGTTTCCGACATCGCTGTTACCGGGGCGTGCCGATAGAGATCGTGGCCGGCGCCATGTCGAGTCGCAGTGATGCGCCCCCACCGTTCTCCACTCGACGCTGCGCGATCTCGCCGGTTTCGATCTTGGCGTGCAAGGTCTGAATGGCGTAGAGCAACGTTTCCGGGCCCGGCGGACAACCGGGCGCGTAGACGTCGACCGGCACGATCTGATCGACACCCTGCACGATTGCGTAGTTGTTGAACATGCCGCCCGACGAGGCACACACACCCATGGCAATGACCCACTTGGGTTCCATCATTTGGTCATAGACCTGACGAAGCACCGGAGCCATCTTCTGGCTCACGCGGCCAGCAACAATCATGAGGTCGGCCTGACGCGGCGAAGCGCGAAACACCTCCATGCCGAAGCGCGAGATATCAAAGCGCGACGCTCCGGTTGCCATCATCTCGATGGCGCAGCAGGCGAGGCCAAACGAGGCCGGCCACGTGCTCGATTTACGCGACCAGTTGACGAACTTCTCCAGCGAGCCGGTGAGGAAGTTGTGGTTGAGATCTTCGAGACCCATGGCGTCAGCTTTCGTCGGAGCGGAACATCACGCCGCCGTTTCGTCGGCGACCGGTTGGGGCCGACTGACTTTGCGAATCGTTGATGCGGTCGTGCGATCGGTCCGATCACCCAGAGCCCGGCCGGACGTGACCTCGAGCCGACGAAGGCGATTGACGGGGGCCCAGTCGAGAGCGCCGTTGGAAATCAGATAGGTGAACGCCACGATCACGGCAAAGGAGAACACGATCATCTCGACCAGACCGAAGGCCCCCAGCGCTCGGAAGCGCACGGCCCACGGATACAAGAAAATGATCTCGATATCGAAGATGATAAAAATCATCGCCACGAGATAGAACCGCACCGGGAATCGCTCGGCTGGTTCCTTGTCGGGAACAATCCCGCACTCGTAGGGGCCGATCTTCGCCGCTGTTTCGCGTCGGCGGGGACCGAGGAGCGTCGACGCAAGGATCGACCCAAACACGAAGCCAAAGGCCAAGACGAAGAGAATGACGATTGGCAGGTAGGCCGCCATGACGACTCTGTTTCTACGCCGCGGCCGGGCGGGTCTTCATCGCGGCCATGACCTTGCGGTCACGTTTGTGCAGTGCACGCGTGGAGATGATGAGCATGATCAGCGACGCCAAGAAGACCTTGAAGGCCGGCTGACGCAACGACCCCAAATTGCGGACCATCACCGAGTTCACCACGGGCTTGGTCGTGTCGATGATCGGCTTCTTGCTGGCATCGAGTTCCGGCGAGCCAAAGGCATCGAGCTTGTAGGGCGCGACCTGGTCCACGTAGTACCGCTTCTGATGCATCAGCCCCATGAAGCGGTAGTCGGCCGGATTCCACCAATCGCCCCCGCTTTCCTTTCGCGGCCGAAGCTTGAGGCGTTGCGCGCCGCCGATCTCGTAACCACCGACGTGGGCGTACTTCGTGGCGCTGTCGAAGACCTTTTCTTCGACCAGGTGCGTGTCGGACGCCGACTGGGCCTCACCGCGGGTGGGCGTGCCTTCGGCCACCTTGGTCCACCCGCTCGGCAGCTTGCCGCCCTTCAGGTAGGTCTCAAGCGTCGCAACTTTGTCGGACTGGGCATTGCCCACCTTGTTGATGACTTCTTTCACCTGCCACGACGGGGGTGTGCCCTTGAGGCCAATGCCGTACACCATCCAGGTGATCGTCATGAGCGACATCCAGGCCCAGAAACCGGCGTTGGCGAGCAAGAACCCAAGACGGTTACCGATGTTGGTGGCGAGGATGACGTAGGTCGATCCGACCAGAATGATGAACATGATCGCCGGGAAGAGAATCCCCCGAACGGTCACGTTCCATTCGAGGGCGGCGAACAAACCAGCGTTCATTTTTTCAATCCTCGTTCATAGGCGACGATTTCGTTGATCTGGCCGTCGGAGAGGACATTGCCGAAGTACGCCATTCCCCCGCCGCTCCAGTGATTGACGCCCGCCGTGCCATAGGCCGCTTCATCGGCCGCACCGAGTTTGATGAATTCCGCTTGCTTGGCCGCATCGGGGAACTGCGTGATGAGACTGGCCGTCCTGAGAGCCGGACCGTAGAACCCGCCACCCGACTCTTGCGGTTCGCTGTAGCTCCAACCACGGGTGTGGCAGCGGGCGCAATTCTGATTGAAGAGAATCTCGCCGTCGCTCGACGCCAAGGTCTTCTTGGCATTCGCCAGGTTGAATTCAAGGTCCTTCAGCGCCGTCTCGGCCGCCTTGATGGTTACGACGTTGCCCGAAGCGTTGGCGTCATCGAACGCCTTTTTGGCCGCCGCACGACTCGCCGCTTCTCCCTTGACCAACGTGGCGGCGTTGGCCTTGTCGTCGTCGAGGGCTTTGGCCGACTCGGCCTGCGCATCTTTGGCCGCCGCTTCGAAAGCCACAGCGAACGCTTTTGGCGCGTCGTAGCCGTTCGAGTTCCAGGCCTTCTCGTAGGCCTCCTTGGCAACGGGGTTTCCATCGATCGCCCAGAACGACAGGAGAGAAACGAGGTCACCAATTTGCTGGGGGGTGCCCGGACCGCCGCCCACGGTGCCCCACGCCGGCATGGGGTTGTTTTTGGCGCCGCCACGACCGTAGTTCAAAACGTTGGTGATTTGGCCCGGCTTATAGCGAAGCGCCACATTGTTGATGCGGGGCGCCTTCCACTCGACCTGGCGAACTTGGGGCTTTCCGGTGGCCGCGTCGATGATCGGCTGACCGGTCTTGTCGTAGTCGGTCACCGTCCACGAGGCAACGCCACCACCACCCTCGGGTCCATGGCACTTGTTGCAGGCAAAAGTGACCTCATAGTTCTCCATTCCGCGCTTGATTTCGCGCTTGTCGAACCCGATCAACGCCCCCTTCTCTCGGCCCGGTTCGCCCAGCCAGTAGAGGGGAAGCGACACTGCCAACGCCGTGGTGCCAACGAGCGCTGCGGTGAGAAAACGATCGAGCCGACGACCTTCGAAGACCTCGTCATCGGGTGGCTGTTTGCGGTTCGGGGCGTTGAGATAGCTGTCCACGATGTCGTTCGTGGACCGCTTGTTCTCGAGAACGAGATACACCGCCCACGCCGCCAGGGCAGCAAAGACGATGACCATGGCGACGGCGCGCTGCGAAGAACTGGCCAGAATCACTGATGCTCCTTGAGAATGGCGATGGTCGACCGGGCGGGCACTAGTGCCCGCCTGCTTTGCCGCCCACACAATGCGGCCCTTCGGCTTCTTGCCCCGTGGTGTTCGTGCCCTGGGCCGGTCCAATCCGAACCTGCGAGGTGTCGACCGTGACATTGCCGGCGGCGTCGACCACGGCGTCGAAACGGTCAAGTCCACGCGGCGCAGGCCCGTACTTATATTCTCCGACTCGGTTGTACTGCGACCCGTGACAGGGGCATTCGAACCATTGGGAGTTCGTGCACCACGGCACCTTGCACCCCAGGTGCACACACTTTTGATAGAGGGCAACCACGCCGGACTCCATGCCCTTGACGACGCCGGGCGCATAGACCTTTTTCGCCTTGTCGACATCTTCCTTGGGATACGCCGTGATGTACGTACGAGCTTCAGCGAAGTATTTCGGTTCCTTCTTGGCGGAGACCTCGGCGAGGATATCGCTCACCTTGCCGAGGGTGACCTTGGACCCGAAACCGCCGGAGAGGCTCGGCCACAGGAAGGCAAGCACAGCGGCGCCGAAGCTGCCAAGTCCCGCCGTGAACATGGCAATGGTGGAGCGATTCAAGAACTGGCGGCGGGTCACGCCGAGTTGCTCGAGGTCCATCGGCGCTCGCAGGACGGCCGGCGCGGCGCTGGCCGGTCGGGCCACGAGACCGCCCCCGGTGCGGGCCAGAACGACCGACTTTTCTATGACGCGTCCTACCGGGGCAGGAGGCGGGGCCGTGGCGATGTCAACCGACGACGCTTTGCGGCGTGACCGGTCGCGGCTGGTGGTCTCGCGGGCCAAAAGACCCGTGGCGGCACTGCGGTCGGTGCGCCGAGACATCGTGGCAACCGCAGCAGCAGCGGCCACAACAATGGCGACAATAGCGATAATGAGAACGGTGGCGTTCATAGTTCTGCCTCCAGCGGGTTCTGCGAGCGGATGCTCACAGTTCGAAGAAGATTCCTTCCTTCCACGGCATGATGAAGTTGAAACCTCGTCCTCGGAAGAACGAGCCAATGATCACGAGCACGGCCCAGAACATGAGGAAGATCGTGAAAATGGAGATGGCGAACTTGCGGTCTTCGGGCTTGTTCGACGGGTTCTTGTCCAAGTACGGCGAAAGAATCAGGAGGAACAGGCCCATCCCCGGGATCGTGACTCCCGCCACCATGGGGTGGAACGTGGTGAGGAGCTCCTGCAAACCGAGGAAGTACCACGGTGCCTTCGATGGGTTCGGCGTGCGGTTGTAGTTGGCCAGCTCGAGAAGTGGTGCGTTGACGAAGGACGACAGCACCATGAGCAGGGTGAGACAGGCGAGCGACGCCACAAACTCGCCGACGAGCAGGTGCGGCCACGTACTGACCTTGTCGGTCGGCGTTGCTTTTACGTCCTGAATCGAACCGGCCTTGACGACAGTAAGGAGACGCTGGGTGTGGCCGGCGGGACCGGCAAGTCCACCGCCCACCGGCTGGACCAGCGCCGACGCCGCAGCAACTGCGCCCGCCGTCGGCTTCTCGAGGACGGCGACCCCACCGCCAGCGGCGGTGTCCCCGGACGAACCGGACTCCTTGGCTGCTTTTGCCGCGGCACTCCGAGCGAGGAGATGTGCCGGGATCTTCCCGGTCGACTCGGCGGCGGCGTAGCTTGCCGCCTCGTCGGACGGAGCGATGACAGCCGCAGCCGTCGGAGCGACGTCGCCGCCGGCGGCGGCCGCTTTTTTGGCCTCGGCTTTCGCCTTGGCTTCAGCCGCTCGCTTGAGCAGGTGTTCGGGAATGTCAGCCATGGTTCAGTTCCTTTAGACAGATCGTTCGTTTGCGGGATTCGGCCTAGAGGGGGCCGGAAATCCCGCCGTCCTTGCGGACACGCCAGAAGTGAATCGCCATGAAGATGACGATGATGAACGGAAACAACAGGACGTGAAGTACGTACCATCGAAGCAACGTATTCGTGCCGATTTCCACGCCTGAGAGCAGGGCGAATTTGGATTGGGTGCCGAACACCGGCGTGTAGCCGATCATGTTGGTACCGACGGTGACCGCCCAGAGCGCAAGCTGATCCCACGGGAGCAGGTAGCCGGTGAAGGAGAGCAGCAGGGTGAGCGTGAGGAGGATGACGCCAATAACCCAGTTGAATTCACGGGGAGCCTTGTAGGCCCCGTGGTAGAAGACGCGGGCCATGTGCAAGAACACCGACAACACCATGAGGTGAGCGCCCCATCTATGCATGTTGCGGACCAACAGGCCAAAGGTCACGGCGGTGTGCAGCGTCTTGATGTCCTGCCAGGCAAGCGCCTCGGTCGGACGGTAGAAGAACATCAAGAAGATGCCCGTGACCGTGAGCACAATGAACAAGAAGAACGACAGCCCGCCGAGACACAGGGTGTAGCTGACCTTGACGGCGTGGCGCTTCACCTTGACGGGATGCAAGTGGTAGAGCAACGAGTTCATGATCACGTAGCTGCGGTTACGCGGGGAGTCCGAGTAGCCCTTCCGGAAGATGGACCCGGGCCGGAAGATGGAGTTCCAGGCCTGGCTGCCCTGGACGTCTTCCACCCGCTTGGCGGCACCTGCCGCAAGGCGTTCGGGCAATCCTGGTTTCATGGGTGTGGTCACGAGAGTTCTCCTGCTGATCGTTCGCTCAAAACGGTACTTCTCAACACCACGAAGGCGTTAGCCGCCAGCTCTGGTTGCCGCTGTTCGCGGTGTCCAGACATCAGAACCGCATTCCGTAGCTGTAGCCATGCTTGTTGTCACGCATGTGCTGGTCGCCGTCGCGGGGGGCCACGCCGGCCTTGCCCATGATGATGACGCCGGTCGGACAGCGGTCCACGCACAGGCCGCACCGGGTACACACGTCTTCGTCGACGACGAAAATCACGTGATCATCGGGATCGGTTCCGGGCGACACGACGTTGACCGAATCCTCAACCGTGCCGGCCGAAAGCATGTGGATGCACTTCCACGGGCAGATGTCGACGCAGCCCTCGCACATAATGCATTCGGACTGGTCGATATGGAGGAACTGCTTCGGCTTGACGCTCTTGTTGAGGTCATCGACGCTGATTTCGGCCAGCGTGTAACCGCCGGGAAAGTATGGCATCGGGGGATTGGCTTCGGTCTTGGCCATGGGAGCACCTCGCGGCGATTACGCCTTCTTGACCAACGGGCGGCCGTAGGCCGACACGGGCTCGATGGCGGCTTTCGCCGCGGCCTTCTTGCCGCGCACCTGCCACAGCTTCCACAGCTTCATGTTGGCCCCGAGGAAGATGATGTAGATCGTGGCGGCGACGATGTCGCGAATCGACTGCTTGCTCACGATGATCCGGCCCCGGCCCCCGAACGTGATCCCGTCGGGGAACATCACGTTTCGCTCGGCACTCAAGAACGAATTGCTCGTTTTGGACGGGAGGAGGGATCCGAACGGTCCGAGCGGGATGCCGCGTGAGTCCGACCGCCAGTTCAGCGTCTTTCCGTCCGCCCACGAGAGGAACGAATGCGGCACGATGCCGTAGGCGAGGAAGAAGATCCAAAAGACCACGGCGGCGCCGATGATCGCCTCACCCCAGGTGACAGGCGTGCCGACGGGACGACGGGCTCCGTAGGCGAACACCATCGCGACCAGCGTGAAGAGCGCTAGGAGTGAGCCGAAGAACGCAACCACGCGGGGCCTTTCGAAACAGGTGGAGAGGGCGAACGCAGCTCGGGGAAGAACCGCTTGTGAAGCGAATCACAAGCCCGCCGCAGCAGCCGTTGTGGTTCCCTATGTTTCTACCACCGACGCCTACCCGGGAGAGAATCACCCGGGGCAGGTTTTCGTGACCTCCGTCATCGCTGGGAGCGAACGGTCCGGGATCCACCCATCGTTCTCGACGTTCACCGACCGATCGGCCGGCCGATGATGATCGTCGCCGCATGATTCTCTCCTTGACCCGACCCGCGCCTAGGTTTGTCTTTTCGTCTTCTCGCCGCGCCCGGCGGGAGGATGGCACTTTGTTTTCCGTCCGAAAGGCTCCGTTCATGGCCGATATCCCCAAGCACCTGCTCGAACGAGCCGCCGCCCGGCGGGCCGCTCTTTCTGGTGCTGAGGCCCCGACTCCGACCTCCACGGAGGCGGCCGTTCCGGCCGTTGCCGCCGAAGCGCCGGTCGTCGCCGCAGCCTCCGGAGGCGGCGCCGGAGCCGTCGTTCCGCCATCGGCCCCGGCGCCCATTGCCGCCCCCCCGCCGCCTCCCCGCGGGCTCGGCTTGGCCCGCATGGGTTCGGTCTTCATGCTCGTCGCCCTGCCGGTGTGGATGTTCTTCATGTTCAACACATTCAGTGTGCCGGGCGCGTCGGCCGACTCTCCCGAAGCCGTGGGCGCTCGGCTGTATACGGCCAACTGCGTGGCGTGCCACGGCGCCAACGGCTCAGGCTCCGACGGCGGACTCGTCGGCCGGCCGCTCTACAACGGTGAGGTCGACAAGACCTTTCCCGATCCGCTGGCGCAGTTCGCCTTCGTTCGTCACGGCTCGTGTGGCGTCGCTGTGCCCTACGGCAATCCGAAGCGTGAAGGAGGCCAGCACGTTGGCAAGGGTGGCATGCCCAACTTTGCCGTGACCACGTTGTCCGACGCCGAGCTTCTCGCCGTCCTCAACTACGAGCGCCATGTCCTGGCCGGTGAGGCCTATCCGGTCAACCCGTTGGTGAAGGCCGGCGATGCTGAGGCGGAGGCCACCAAGGTGATTCCCGAAGCCGATTTGACCAAGGCGCTGACCGAGACCAAGTACGCAACCGACGACGTCTGCGGAAAGTAGGTCCGTCGGGCCGCTCGCGGTCCACCGAGACAAAGACCGCGACCGCCGGATTCCCGGCGGTCGCTGTCGTTTCAGGTGGCGATCAGGTGGCGATCAGGCGACGATCCCCTTCAGGTAGGCGCCCAACATGTGGTCGAGCAGCTTCTCTGCTTCCGGCCATTCCACATGCGGCTTGGCGACAATGAGCGACACCAGGCCATGGCCCAACGACCAGAGGCTGTAGGCAATCGTGTTCGCGTCGTCCACGTTTACCCGACCGGCATCGATGGCGCGCTGACAGCGCTGGACGAGTCCGCCGAATCCGGTCACACCGGTCCGACGCATTTCGTCGAGCTGCTCGGCGGTCAGGATCGAGCGTCCCATGAACAGGATTCGGTAGTGCTCGGGATGGGCCAGTCCGAAACGGACGTAGGCCCGAGTGCCCGCCTCCAGAACGGCGACTGGATCGTCGATACCTTCGGTCGCTTCGTCGACGAGAGCGCTCAGCTGCAGAAAGCGACGGGCGCACACATCGAAAAGCAGTTCCTGCTTGTCGAAAAAGTGGAGATAAATCGCCGGCGGTGTGCAACCGACGCGATCGGCGACGGCGCGGATCGAAACGGATTCGGTGTTGCCACCTTCGATCAGGAGTTGGTCGGTGGCGTCGAGGATCTCGAGGCGGAGGCGATCACCATCGCCGCGCTTGGCCCGCAGACGTCGGGGGGCTACTTCGGCGATGCGATTCCCATCAAATGGGCGGGTGGGATACATGAGTGTGGACATCGGAAGAACCTCCTTCGGTGGTTTGTGAGTCGATCCGATGAATGCAGTCAACCGGTGAGACGTGAAGGAGGTGTGAGAGGACGGTTTCGGCATTGCCAGGAACTCTCAGACTTGGCGGTCAATACCTCACACCGCTCTCATGAGGGACCGATGAGAAGTCGTAGGTACGCGTAGTTTCGTGGTGAGGCAGCTACGCCGTGGCCCGCGTGCGGCGAAGTAGGGGATCAGCGATACCCAGCGCCCGATCGGCGAACCGGAGCATCCGTCCGGCGGCGCCCGGCGTCTCGCTGTCGACGAGATTGCCCATGACGGCGAGGGTGAGGTCCGCCGCCTTCTGTGTGCCGACAGCGACCCGGAGGCCAGTACGCAAAAGCAACGGGTGGCCGATCACGAAACTGAAACGTCGGCCGGTTCGCAGGAACGCATCGAACCGTTCACCGACGATGCGATCATAAGCACACGTAGCATTAGTCGGGTCGCGAACAAACTCATCGGCCGCAATCATCCCGGACTCCAGCCCGTAGTCGATGCCTTCGCCATTCATTGGATTGACCAGACCAGCTGCATCGCCGACGGCCAACCAGCCATCGCCGTGCCGTTTCTGCGCACTCATCGGTAGACGCCAGGCGCGTGGCTTTCCTAGGAACGGACCGAGCTGCCAGCTGTCGCGGACCAGCGATGCGTAGCTATCGATCAACGTATTGAGGTTCAGTTTCTTGAACCCCTTCATGGTGCTGAGCGCACCCACGCCGACGTTCACGGTGCCATCACCGGCGGGGAACATCCAGCCGTAGCCGGGTATCGCCGTGCCGTGTTCATCGGAAAGGCTGAGACATGCCTCAAGGTGGCGATCGTTGTGGCGGGGCGACTCGGCGTAGGCCCGGATGGCGAGACCGAATGTTTCGTTCGGCACGCGCTCAGCCCCGAGGATTCGAGCAGCTGCGCCCGGTGCTCCGGCGGCGAGGATCGTGAGCGGTGCATGCCACTTCTCACCGTTGGCCTCAACGCCAACCACGCGACCATGATCACCCAGAATCGGAAGCGCCTCGGTGCCAAAGCGAATGTCGGCACCGGCTTTGGCCGCGGCGTCGATGAGTTGCGCGTCGAGTCGGCGACGAGGCAGCACGGCGCCGTGGGATCCGAATCGAGCGTGCCGGGGCCAGAGAAGTTCGCGAGTCTTCTTGCCAGCAATCATGCGTAGACCGTCGATCCGATGAGCACCGTCGAGATCGATGTCGAGATCGCGCAGGGCGGAGACCGCTCGCGGCGTGAGACCGTCGCCGCAGACCTTGTCGCGACCGTGCAGTCCCTTTTCGAAGACCGTCACATTCACGCCAGCACGCGCGGCCTGAACGGCGGCCGCGGCGCCCGCCGGCCCACCGCCGATAATCAGAAGATCTCGTGACTGCACATCAACGAGTCTTTCAGCCGGTGGTCGCTACTCCTGCGCCGGACCCGGTCGTCGGCGAGGCCAG
>JAYSTV010000528.1:0-2337 GCA_043719425.1 Acidimicrobiia bacterium
GCGTCTTCGACGAACACCTGATCGGACTGCACATCGCCGGGCAACGGGTCGCCGGTCTCGAACCCGTAATCTTCATCGTCCTCAGGCCATGGCGGCTGGTTGCTTCCATCCTCGACGATGGACAGTTGCGGGGGCAGCACCCCGTCGTCACTGAGCGGCGCGTCCGCGAATCCGAAGTCCTCATCGGGCGGATCGATCGGCTGGCCGGTTGCATCCTCGCCCTGAATCTGATCTGCGGCTACTGCGGCGGCATCAGCCGAAAGCGGTGCATCGGCGAACCCGTAATCCTCATCGATGTCTTCGATCTGGTCGCTGGAGTCCTCGATTCCAGGCTGATCGGTTGCGGCAATGTCCGGTGCGGCGAGATCGAACGCGAACCCGAACGGCTCATCTTCCGGGTCTTGGTAACTGCCGTCTTCGGTGATCCCTTGTTGCGGGAGATCGTCGGCCGATAGCGGCGCCGTGGCGAACCCGAAGTCCTCGTCCGCGTCTTCGAGTTGCTCTGCATCCTCGATGACCGGCTGATCGACAGCGGCGACGACATCGTCGACCGCGACGGCAAACGCGAACCCGAACGGCTCGTCTTCCGGGTCTTGGTAACTGCCGTCCTCGACAATTCCTTGCTGCGGCAGGTCGTCGGCCGGGACTTGCGCATCCGAGAACCCGTAGTCCTCATCGTCCTCAGGCCAGGCCAGCTGCGTCGAGGCATCCTCGACAATCGACTGTTGCGGAATGTCGTCGGCAGGCGTGACCCAGAATGCGAATCCGAAATCCTCGGAATCCTCTGGCCAGGGCGGCTGCTCCGAACTGTCCGAAACAATGGACTGTTGAGGCAAGTCGTCATCGATGGGCGGCGCTTGTGACCAGTGATCCGGGTACAGCCATCCGCCGAGGTCCGGATCTTCCCATTCGCCGGAATTCGGCAACTCGACGCCGAGCGCCATGTCTGTCACGGCAACATCCGCGCGACCCGTGACGTTGTCGTCGGCGTACCAATCGTGCGGCGCGCTATCTGTCTCGCCCGCATCATCGATCCCTGGGAGATCGTCCCCCATCTCGGATGAGTACACCGCATCGTCGGCAGTCGCCGACGTCGGATACGCTCGCGTTGGCACATTGACAGGCAACCGCCCGCCCAACCTCCCCCAAATGCCAGGTGCCCAGATCGGAATCGGAATCGGCCCAATGCCTGCGAGCGCGTCTTTGAACGCGCTCCCGAACATCTTCCAGACATCGTTCTGAACTGCCGATGCCCCGGGCGTGATGACCTGCCCAAGCGCCGAAATGACGTAATCAACAACCACGTCAGTGGGTGTCGCGGAATCTATCGTACCGGTTGGAGTGCCCCCTGCGGTTACTCCGGTAAGCGATATAAATCCAGAGACGCCCGCGAACATCACGCCCGATTGATTGGTCGTGATGGCACCGGATGAATAGGTCGTCCCCGTGCCGCTACTGTTTGTGCTCGTGCCATCAATCGGCGACGACGCGACCAAGCCGCTCCACTCCGTCTGAACGACCCCGCGGAAACTCGCGTTCTGCGAGAAATTGGCGGTTACGACGTTGGCCGCGTCGCCCGTCGCGCCCATGCTGTAGGCAATTCCCCCGCCTGGGGTCGTTCCTGTGGGGCTAACCTGCTGGTCTACCGTGTAGGTATTGCCCGCCGTGTCGGTAACGCTGGAAATCGCAGCCGCCGAGCCTGCGCCGTCCCACTCCCACTTGACAAACACCAGGATCGCATTCCCGGTGGTCGTGCTCTTCGCGGCAGACGGAATCGAGAGCGCGTTTGCACTCGTTTGAGCAAACGTGCTGGTGCCGACTTTGGCGGCCATTTACGTTGCGTCCACGGTAATGGCCGTGACGACTCCCAGCACGACAGTGTTCAGGAGCCCAACCTTGAGCCGCGAGGTAGGGCCGAATGGCGCTTGCAGGCCTATGCCGAAGTTCGCCGAACTCTGAACCACTCCGCCTTTGGTGAGCCGGACGTGCTGGAAAACGTCGGTCCACTCAGTCCGGTAGTTCGCCCCGCCATCGTCGGAGATCATCAGCGTAACCGTGATCTGGCCATCTGAGATAGCCAGCCAATTCGGCATCGTGTAGTTGACAAGCAGCCTTTGCGTGCCCTCAGGCAGCGTTAGCTCCGGCGATGTGAACTGGCCCTGCGGTAATGTCGTCTCAGGGGCCGTGAGAAGCCTGGTCATGGACTGTCATTTCAGCGCATAACTAATTGCAATCAACCACCTCGTACTCCCACAACTGGAATCCATTGCCGGCGGCGGAGATGCTGAAGCCAACAAAAAAATCCAGCACGTTGGCGACAGTTGCGTTAAATCCGGT
>JAYSTV010000529.1:0-2331 GCA_043719425.1 Acidimicrobiia bacterium
CCGGGCCCGGCGCCGAAGTGGCTTTCAACTGGCGAACCTTTGAGGCCTATCCGATCTTCAGTCGTTCGGTGGGCGCAACCGACGTGCACGCGCTGCTACGAGGCCAATCCCTCGATCTCGAGGCGCTCGCCGCCGTGGTCACCGATCGAACGAAGGTGGTGCTGATCGCTAACCCCAACAACCCGACCGGCACCGTTGCCACCGAGGACGAGATCCGATCGTTCCTGCGTCGGGTGTCGTCTGACGTTCTCGTGGTCCTCGACGAGGCGTATACCGAGTTCATCGACTCGGGGTCGACCGTCAACGGGGTCACGCTGCTCAACGAGTTTCCGAACCTGCTCGTCAGCCGCACGATGTCCAAGGCCTACGGTCTGGCCGGCCTTCGGGTTGGCTACGCCGTCGGTCATCCCGATGTGATCGCGGCGGTCGACAAAGTTGCCGCACCGTTTGCCATCTCGGCGATCAGTCAGGCGGCGGCGCTTGCTGCCTTGGAACCCGACGCGCAGGTAGAACTTCGTGAACGAGTGAGCATCATCCGGTCGGAGCGGACCCGAGTCACGGAAAAGGTTCGGGCGATGGGTTTCGAGGTCCCGGAGTCACAAGCCAACTTGATCTGGCTTCCCGTCGGTGAACGGACCACCGACGTTTTCACTGCCCTCGAACGTCATGGCGTGGTGAGCAGGGCGTTCGCCGCTGACGGAGTGCGCATCACGATCGGCTCACCCGCGGACAACGACATGGTGCTCGCGGCAATGCAGTCGATCGCACCATCGGCCGCTACCGTGACCTGATGGTTCAGCTCGTCAACCCCCCGTCTCTCGCCAAGCCCGTCGCCGCCTACAGCCACGGTGCCGTGATCGCCGCGGGTCACCGAGTTCTGCACACGGCCGGCACGGTCGCCACTCGTTCCGACGGCACCATCGCCGACACGGTCGGCGAGCAAGCGGCCGAGGTCTGGGCGACGCTTGCAGTGATCTGCGCCGAAGCGTTCATGTCGCTGAACGACACCGTCAGCTACACCACCTACGTCGTCGATGGCCAAGACTTGGGCCCGGTGATGGCGGCGCGTGACGCCGCCCTGTCCGGCCACGCGGCGGCGTCGACGCTGATCGTCGTCCCCCGGCTCGCCCGCCCCGAGTGGCTCGTCGAGATCACCCTCATCGCCGCCGCTCCCTAATTCGCGAGAGAAGTTGCTTGCAGATATACGGGCTATTCATCGCCGAACGGAGGTGACCGTCGGCGAGGCGGCCTTCAGGGCGAGGGCGGTCTGGCCGATGACCTGTTGATGCATTCGGCCGCTCCGACGACACCCGATCGACGCCGTCGACCGTGGCGGACGCAAGGTCGAGTGGCCGTTCCGCTCGGTCTCACGTGGGCCTTCGGCGCCGCTGTCATTGCTATCGCGTCGACGAGCCGCAATCCGCAACGACTGTTCTTCGATCCGTCGTTCTCCGGAAACGACCCTAAGTGGTATGTGGGCATAGTTTCGCAGCTCGGGATTCTCGGTTGGTCGATCGCGGCATTGTCCGCCGCGTGGTCCGGGTGGTTTGCCCGACACGTCGGGCGTCCGGGTGCCGCTCGCTTTCTTGTCCGTGGTGCCATCGTCACCGCCGTACTTCTGCTCGACGATCTCTTCGACTTCCATGCCGTGTTCGGCGCTGTGATCGGCGTGCCAAAACCTGTCCTGCAACTTCTCGTGGTGGCGCCCGCTGGTCTGTGGATGACGCGACACAGCGTCGACGTCCTTCGTACTCGTTGGCCGTTGCTCTTTGCCGCGATCGCGGCGCTTGCTTCGTCGATCGCGGTGGAGCGACTGACGGGCAACAGCTTCGGGCCGCGGGCGACGCTGGCCGAAGATGGGCCGAAGTTCCTCGGCATCTTGGCCTGGGCCACGTACTTTTCGTTGACGTCGCTCGACATTGCCCGCTCCGTGTTGACGCAAACTCATGTTCCGCGGTTGCCGCCGACCGAAGCGGATCGCGCCAGCGCGTCGCCAACCACTACGTTGGCCCCGCCGGCTCGTTCCCGATAAGGAGATCCCATGGCCACCAACGATGACTTCGATCTGTCCGCGCTTTTTCAAGGTCCGGGTGCGGTGCTCGCTGGCGTGCTTGGAGTCGCTGACAACGCCCGCAAAACGGTTGGCGGTGTCATGGAGACGATCGCCACCTTGCAACGTGCGGCCGCCGCCGTTGAGCAACTCGTGAGCCGCATGAATCGACTGGTCGATGATCTTGAGGCGCCGATGCGGGCCCTCACGCCGGAGCTCGAACGTTCCGTCGCCCGGATGCAGCGCCTTTCCGGGGCTCTCGAAGGACCCATTGACCGCCT
>JAYSTV010000530.1:0-2331 GCA_043719425.1 Acidimicrobiia bacterium
CCGCAGGCCGAACTCCGTCTCCTCCACGCCCTCGGCGAGTTCTCCGAGCCGACGCTGGTCACGCAAACGCTCGAATCCCTCCTGACCGATGCTGTTCGCACCCAGGACGCTCCCTACGCGCTGCTTCGCATGTTGGGTTCTCGGCGCAATGGTGTGGCCACGTGGAACTTCGTCCGCGACCACTGGACGGTCATCGTCGAACGCTTCCCGGATGCCGCCCTGCCGAGGATGTTCGAAGGCATCACCACCCTCACCGCCGAGCCATCGTCGACCGAAGTCGAGGCGTTTTTCACCACCGGCCCCGGCGCCAGCTTTGCCGCCGGGAAGAAGACCATGACGCAGCATCTCGAACGACTCCGGGTGCACCGGAGGTTGGCCACTCGGGCGTCCGAGCTGGCGACCGCGATTCACGGGTGAACTACCCGCGAATTTCGCCGGGGATGTCGTGAACACGAGAGATGCGGCGTCCGGGTCGTCCTCGCTTGGCCCGTTGGTCGAAGTGACGCGTGGCAGAGAAATCGAAAGTGTGCATAGTGGTTCGGTGATCGTCCTCGGCCCGAACGGAGACCGGTTGCTCCACGTTGGTTTGCCGGACGCACTGATGTTTCCCCGGTCGGCGCTCAAACCGCTGCAGGCGGCCGCCATGGTTCGCCTCGGCCTCAACCTTGCCCCCGAACTCCTCGCTCTCGCGTCGGCCAGCCATTCGGGTGAGCAACGCCACTGCGACGGTGTCGTGACCATCCTCCAGTCATCCGGACTCGATGAGTCGAACCTGGAGAACACGTTGGGCCTACCCCTCGACGACGAAGAACTCATGGTGTACCTGCATGCCGGAGGATCGCCCAGTCGGCTCCGGCACAACTGCTCCGGAAAGCACGCGGCCATGCTGAACACGTGCGCGTCCAACAACTGGCCCACCACGGGATACGGCGATGCGCGTCATCCGCTGCAACAGAAGATCCTCGAAAGCTGCGCCGAACTCGGTGGCGAGAAGCTTGGCTTTGTTGGAATCGACGGGTGCGGCGCGCCGGCCCCGCAGCTCACGCTCACGGCGTTAGCCCGGGCCTATCAGCGAATCGGCATGGCCGAAGGCAATTCGCCCGAAGGAACCGTGGCCGCCGCCATGCGGTCCAATCCCGAGATGGTCGGCGGCCGTCGACGCGATGTGACGCTCCTCATGCGAGCGTGCCCCGGGCTGCTCGCCAAGGACGGGGCCGAAGGCGTTCTCGCTGCGGTCAGCGCGACTGGGCATGTGGTCGCGCTCAAACTGGCCGACGGCGCCAGCCGAGGTCGGGTCGCGGTGGCCGTGGCCGTCCTGCGTTCGCTGGGCATCACCGTCGACGGTTCCCGCCTTCGCCCTGAGCCGGTTCTGGGTGGCGGCCAGGTCGTCGGCGAAGTTCGCGCCAGCACGTGGCTGAACGAAATGCTGGCGAGCAGCTAGGTCGCCACGGGCTCGGGACACCCGCTGAGGCACACGATTGGCAGGTCCTGTAACTAGGTCGCCACGGGCTCGGGACACCCGCTGAGGCACACGATTGGAACAGCGTGGCTGAGTCCCCGCACCTCAACTTCGCCCATCGAGGAGATGTTCGCCTCGGCGGGGGCGTAGTCCGCCAGCTCGGCCGTCACCAGGGTCTGCCCCGGAAGCGCGTCGGTGCAGAGGCGGCTGGCCAGATTGACCGGCGTGCCGATGTAGTCGTCACCCTCAAAGAGAATCACCATGCCACCGGCGATCCCGGCGCGCAGCGGAAGCGGGAACCCCGACTCGGACAAGCGATCTTCAATATCCAGAACCGCAGCGAGCAGCGGACCCGTTTCGACGCAGACAAACATGGCGCCGTCACCCAACCACTTGTCGATGCGAACCCCATGGTGCGAGGCAATCTCGCGAACAACCACCCGGAACTCGGCGAGACGCGCCACCGCGGCGGCGTCGCCATGTTGATCGGTGAAGGCCGTGAACCCGGATATGTCAATAAATCCGAACGTTCGGGCCACCCGCGTCACCAGGTTTTGGCCAACGTTGGGAGAGATTGGATCCATGTCGGTCCCGACGATACCAAGGAGGTCGCTTTGGGTGTGAGGAAAACTCCGGCTCCCGAAAAAACGGCGACAGAGACGCCTTCGTTGTCAAAGACCGCGACTCAGGCGGCGGGCGGCGCTCCGCCGGATCCGGCCAGCGCCCAGAGCTTGGCATATGCGCCCCCGGCGGCGACGAGCAAGTCGTGCGGCCCCTGCTCGACGATGACCCCATCGTCGATGACCACCACGCGGTCGGCGCGCCGGGCGGTATCGAGACGGTGGGCCACGACCACCGTGGTCGCCCCTTCA
>JAYSTV010000054.1:0-1794 GCA_043719425.1 Acidimicrobiia bacterium
CGCGGCGTGGTCACCGTCGACGGACGCATGATCGAAAATCTCCACGTGGACAACGCCCGTCGTACGCTGGCGGTCGCCGCGGCGATCGCCGCGCTCACGTAGACCAGTACCGGAGATCACCATGGCCACCTTGGACGAAGTCGCCGAGCGCGACGGTTGGCGATGCTGGCTGTGCGATCTGCCCGTCGATCCGGAGATGTCGGTCAACGATCCACGTGGCCCGAGCGTCGACGCCGTGATCACCAAGGCCAAGAGCCGCAAGAAGGGTGCCGTCGACGAACGCCTCGCTCACCGCGATTGCAACACCCGCAAAGGGGCGGTCACTCCGGTCATTGCGTGGGCTGATCATCTGTTCCTCTTCGACCCGGCCCCGATCCTGGCCAGCGTGCAGCGCCTCGAAGCGAAGGGCGGCCGCGAGGTCATGGCTCGAGTGCCCACCATGGCCGACGGGAAGGAAGCCGGAGCGTGGCTCGTGGATCGGGTCTCGCGTCTCGCGCCCACACTCAAGCTGTCGACGAAGGTCGAACCGGGCGGGGGCCAGTTCCTGCTCGTACTCACGGCGTAGCCAAAACGACTACCGCCGTGGTGGCGGGCGGCGGTTTCGTCGCAGGCCACCAACGGAGCGAGCCAACCGACCAAGAATGTTTTGCCCCGTCGTCGGGCGGGCCCAACCTCCCGGGGGCGGAGGTGCCGATGGATCTCGCGCCGACGGATCGTCGACCTCGGGACGAAGTGCTTGCCGGGCTTTGCTCACCCCCCAGAGTCCGTAGCCGGTGAAGAAACCCAAGAACACTCCAGCGCCGACAGCTCGTCCCCAGGGCGCGCCCGCCCAGCGAGAGATTGCCAGGTCGGCGACAAACGCGAGAAGGCCGACGATCACGCAATCGCGCTTGGTCGGGAGCCGTCGACGGTGCGGCGCTGGCTCGTCGGGAGCGTCACGCTCGAGTTCACGTTCGTCGCTCACGGGAACACATTCTGACGGGCGGAGGAGAACGGACACGTGATCCGGAACGAACACGTGCGACATGCCGACGGTGACGGCGTCGCCCCGAAGTTTTGCTCGGCCCGAATGCGTTCATCGGTCACCTGCACGAGCCGTATGGCGTCGGCGATCACGGAGGCGTCGAAGTCAAGCGATACGACCTTGGATTGCTCGGCTCGGAGCGCTTCATACGAAACCCGCACGGCGCGCACGCGATGCTTCGACGCGGCGATGGGATGGGTGAGCGCGAGCAGGCCGTAGAGCAGCGCCGCGGGATCGTGGCGAAGATCATCGGGAACGTGCCCGCTCTTGTAGTCGCGGACCTCGAGCGTGCCGTCGTCATGGAGCCACAGCGCGTCGATACGTCCACGTACGATCACGTTGCGACGCGGACGAAACCACTGCAGATCACATTCTCCGTCCACATACGAAACCGCCCCGGGTGACATCGCCGATGGGCAGAGGGCCTGGTGCGCCGCCACCCGATGCGTGATCCACGGCGACATGGGTGACATCGGATCGACGAAGCCGTCGTGATCGTGCGTCGTCGGGTCTGCATGGCGAAGTTTCAATTCGGCGTGGAGGGCAAGACCGAGCGCGAGCTCGTCGGTCTGCTCGTTGGCATCGGCATCGGGACTCAGCCGCAGCACGTGGGCGAGTCCGTATCGACGCGGGCACGCACGGAGATCACGGACCTTCGACGCGGTGATCACCAGCGTGCCGGCCGCCGGTTGGAACGGTGCGCCAAGATCGTCGTCGATCGCCGTCACGTCATGCTCCGACCGAAAGCCGGTTGAGCAGTTCGTGATCGG
>JAYSTV010000531.1:0-2324 GCA_043719425.1 Acidimicrobiia bacterium
CGAGTGTCGGAGGAGGAGATCGTGCGGACCCTCGACGCCGGTGCCGATGACTACGTGACTAAGCCGTTCTCGCCCGACCAACTCGATGCGCGCATTCGAGCGTCGCTTCGCCGCCTTGGCGGTGTCGCCGACGAGCGAACACGTCACACGGTCGTTGGTGGGCTACGAATCAACGCCCGCAGCCGCGAGGTGTACCTCGATGATCGGAAGGTTGAATTGTCGCGTAAGGAGTTCGACCTCCTCCACTATTTGGCGCGACATGCTGGTCAGGTGATTTCGAAGAAGGTTCTCCTCACCGAAGTCTGGAATCAACCGTTTTTCACTACCGACAAGACGGTCGACGTCCATGTGTCATGGCTGCGGCGCAAGCTCGGCGAGACCGCCGATCAGCCGCGCTACATCCACTCCGTGCGAGGCGTCGGCATCAAGGTCGTCGCCCCCGCGAGTTCCTGACCGCACCGGGTCATGCGCCGTTCACTGTTTCTTCGGTCGCTGTTTGTCAGTGCCTTCATCGTTCTCGTGTTCGTCGTGCCGCTCGCCGTGCTGATCTCGCGCATTGCCGAGGAACGGGCGCTCACGCCGGGGCGCAGCGACGCCTTGGCCCTCTCGCCGATCCTTTCGTTGACCGGTGATCCGCGTGTGACCGGGGCCATCGTCACGGTTGGTCAGCGAGCCCTTCCCCGCGAAGTGAGCGTGGTGTTTCCGGATGGCTCGGTGCTTGGTTTGGGTGCCGTGCTCGACCTCGATCCGATCGACGATGCCGCCTCGCTCCAGCGGGCACGACAGGGTGAGGCGTTCATTCGCACCATGGCGAAAGGCAAGGTTGTGTATCAGCCGGTACTGCGGTCGAACGGTTCGATCGCCGTCATCCGGGTGCTTGTTCCCGACCGCCTGCTGCGTCGGAATGTCCTTCTTGCGTGGGTGGTCCTGGCGGTCGTCGGCGCGCTCCTGATCGGGGTTGCAGTGTTTCTCAACGATCGCCTCGCTCGATCCGTCGTGCGCAGTGTTGGCCGACTCGCCGACACCGCGAACCGTCTTGGCTCTGGCGACGTGGATGTGCGGGTGGAGCCGGCCGGTCCTCCAGAGGTGCGCGAGGTCGGTACGGCCTTGAATCGGCTGGCCGCCCGCATCGAAGAACTGCTCGGAACCGAGCGATCAGCGTTGGCCGACCTTCAACATCAATTGCGGACACCGGTCACGGCGCTGCGGGCCGAACTCGACACGGTCAACGATCGTCAGGGTTTGCAACGTATCGAGCTTGGTCTCGAAGAACTCACAACAACTCTGGACCGAATCATCCGAGAAGCCGCGACCACCACCCGTCAAGGGATTGGCATCTCGACGGATCTGGCCGAAGTCGTACGCGCGCGCACTTCCTTCTGGAGGGTCTTGGCTGAAGACGAGCACCGACGCTTCGTGGTCGATCTGCCCGCCGAGGCGGTGCCGGTCACGATGGTCGAATCCGACCTGACCTCGATTGTCGACGTGCTCGTCGACAACGTGTTCTCGCACACGTCGGAAGGCGTTGGATTGGCGGTGAGCGTGATGCGTGCGGGTGAGCACGTGGCACTTGTGGTCGACGACGACGGACCGGGATTTGCGTCCGGCTTCGACCAGCGTCGCGGCGCGAGCGCGGCAGGTTCGACGGGTCTCGGTCTCGACATTGTTCGGCGTTTGAGTGAAAGGGCGGGCGGCTCGCTGACCATGCTCACCCGCGCCGGTGGCGGTGCTCGCGTTCGCGTTGAGTTGCCCCGGGCCGGGTCCTAAACGCGCGGGGTCGCCTGATGCGCGGTGTTCCTGGGGGAGGCTGTTCGCTATGAGCCGAGACACCGATGCCTTGATCGTCGCGTATACCGACGGCGCGTGCTCAGGCAATCCCGGACCAGGCGGGTGGGCCTGGGCGGTCGAGTCGGGTCCATCGGCCAGCGGCGGCGAGCGGGCGTCGACGAACCAGCGGATGGAAGTGCAGGCGGTGCTTGAGGCGTTGCGGGAGTTACTTCGCGTTTCCGGGGGTGGTGTGGGCCGGGTGCGGATCGTGAGCGACTCGACCTACGTGGTGAACTGTTTCAAACAGCGGTGGTACGTCAAGTGGGAACTCAACGGCTGGAAGAACTCGCAGAAGCAACCGGTGGCCAATCAAGACCTCTGGAAACCACTGGTGGCCCTGGTCAAGGCCGACGTGCACCGGATCGAATTTGTGTGGGTCAAAGGCCACAGCGGGAACCCGATGAACGATCTGGTCGATCGTCTCGCCGTGGCCGCCGCCAAAGATGCGGCGCTGGGGATCACTGAGCCGACGATGCCCGACCGTCTGCCCCAAGATG
>JAYSTV010000532.1:0-5597 GCA_043719425.1 Acidimicrobiia bacterium
CCGTTCCGATCCGACGATCGCCGACTGGATGGGGCGGGCGGCCCTTGAAGTTCGCGCCCTTTCGCTGGAGTCTGCACTGACATGGTTGGAACGAGGCCGCGTGTGTGTGCCGCCCTCCGGACGGTTTCTCGTTGACATGGACATAGCCACGGTGCTCCTGCTGTTGAACCGCAGCGCGGAGGCCGAAATTGTGTGTCGGGATCTGGAGATTCATCCGGTGGGCGCCGACGAGCGCGTTCGTCTGAACGAAGTTTTGGCGGCCATTGCCTCGATGTCGGGTCCGTCGCGTGGTGGTGAAGCGGCGGAGCACCTGATGACCATTGCGGCGAGCTTTCCTTCTACCGACCACCGTCGGATCGAGCCGCTCGGTTGGCGCTCAGTACTCAGCGTTCTTGCCGGCCGCATCGATGAAGGCCGCGCCATCGCCACCGAATCGTTGTCGATCCCGTTTGACGATGGAAGCGAACACCTTCGTAGCCAAGCACTGGAGGGTTTGGCGCTCATTGAGATCTTGCAGGGCGACATGGTCCTTGCTCAGCGGTATGGCGCCGAGGCGGTCGCCGTTTATCGCGATCGTCCGGACCGATTCTCAACACTCATGATGACCACGCCCCATTTCACCTATGCACTGTCGATGCTGGCGACCGAATCGATCGGTTCGATCATGGGTGTGCTCCACGATGGATTCCAGGTGTGTGATCGGGCCGGCCACCTCCTTGCTCGTTTGCATCTGGAACCGCTCATGGCCACGGCGCACTTTGTGCGCGGCGACATCGTGCACGCCAAGGCGGTGATCACGCGGACATTGGAGCGCAACAGCTACGCGCGAACCGGCGTTGCTCTCCCGACAGCCACGGCGCTCGCCGCGTATATCGCGATGCTTCATGACGATCTCGACGAAGCCAAGAAATTGGCCGACGTCGCCCTCGCGGAATTGCTTGGTGGTGGGGCTCAAGCGGGGACGGCTGAATTCGCGGTGTGGTGCATTGCCGGTGTGGCCGAAGAGGCTGGCGATGTCGATCGGGCTCGGGAGCTTCTCGTCACCGTGTGGGAGCTGGTCGCCAGAGACGCTGGTTTGTACTCCATCACGCCTGACCTCGTGCGGTTAACGAAACACACCCAACCGGACTTTGCCGCCGACGTCGCGGCCCGATGTTCGGCGCGGGCGGCGCGGTCGCCCACCCCCCTCGACCGGGGACACGCCCACGCAACCCGCGGGTGGCTGAACGACGATTGGTCGGAACTCACTCGAGCGGTTGACGCGTGGGCGGAGTTGGATTGGAGCTTTTCCGGAGCTCGGACGCTGCAGCTCGGCCTGCCTCTCGCTCCAGTCGAGGACCGTGCTTCGGTGTTCTCTCACATCCGAGAACAGTGGCAGCGGATGGATGCGCCACGCATGCTCCGACTGCTCGATGCGTCGGATACTCAGCTGGCGCAGAAGTCGAGTCGCGCTCGTCGGACCACGAGTGGCCCGATGTCACTCAGCCAGGCTGAACTCGCCGTTGTTCGGCTCGTTGGCGAGGGACTCACGAACAAAGAAATTGCCGAACGGCTCTTTGTTTCGCATCGAACCGTCGACTCCCATGTGTCTCATGCGCTCAGCAAGCTCGGCGTGAATGGGCGTGTGGCACTCGCCGGCCTCGTGGTCAAGGGAATGGTTTGAGACAGCCGTGGACTGTAAAACTGCCTTTTCGGCGAACCCGGGTGGCTGATCAGCCGACCGGTACGAGTTTCGGGGAGGCGACGGTCTCGGGTGACTTCTTCATACCTCGCAGTTCGCCCGCCCTGGTCCAACCGAAGGCGATGAGCACGAACATCGCGGCAGAGCCACCGAGGTAGGTGGCCACGGGACCCAGGCGGTCATAGATCGCGCCGGCCGACATGGCGGCGATCCCGCCGAAGAGGACCTGCAATGCCCCGACGAGACCTTGCGCGCCGGCGAGTTGCTCAGGCGGCGCAACGAGGTTCACGGCAACGGGAATGCTCGACGCCGTCATGCCGTCGTTGGTGGCATGAACGAGCCCGACGACGATCAGTATCCACGGAACAGGCACGAGTCCGTAGAGGCTCAGGCAGGTCGCCCCGACGCACAGTCCGAGACCGCCCGTTCGGTACGGACCGTTCTTCTCGACCCACGCGCCGCCGCGCTCGGAAAGCACGACCATCGGCGCGGCGAAAACGATGATGCCGAGAGTGACGAAGAAGTAGGCGCCGTGCAGATCGTCGATCCGGACGGCCCACAGCGCATCGAAGATGCCGATCATGACGAAAAACGCCAGTCCATAGGCGACCGCGGCTTGCATCCAGCGATGACGAAGCAGACCGACGGCAAGGCGGGGCTGATCGGAGGCAAGGGGGTCCGCAGCCCCGAACGGCGTGCGCCAGGTGACGGGAAGGAACGCGGCTGAGAGGGCCGCGGCGATCACGAACGGCCACCGAATACCGATGTGGCCGACGAGGAGGGCGGCGATGGCCGGGCCCATGAGGAATCCGACGACGTCGGCCGACAGCATGCCGCCCAGGTTCTTGCCCACGTTGTCCGGGTCGGCGAAGGCGATGCTCCGTCGCATCGCCGGATAGGCCGCGCCGATGCCGAGGCCCATGAGGGTTCGGCCGAGGACGAACTGCGTCGAGTGCGACGCCAGAGCCACAACGACCAAGCCAACAACGTTGGCGACCAATCCGCCGAGCAACAGGAGCCGAGCGTGGCCACGATCGGCGAGCGGAGCCAGGAGGATTTGAGCGGCGAACGAGGCGAAGAATCCGGCGCCAACGATCACGCCGAGCATGGTCTCCGAGATGCCGTAGGTATCGCGAATCTTGGCGAGCACGGCGAACATGACGCCATAGCCCGAAGAGAGTGCGGCGGCCGTCATCTGCAGGGACCGCACCGTCCGGCGACCGGGTAACGCGGCGGCCGCCGTCATTTGCAGGGACCGCACGGTCCGACGGCTCGCTCGCACGGCCGACCATCGTAGGGGTCCGGGCGTTGGGCCCGGGGTGAATTGCGTCAGGCGAGCGGGCCGATGGTGGCCGCAACCGCATCTCGCATCACGTTGTTGCCGACGAGGCGTTCGGCGCTCGCCAGTTCGGGTGCCAGGTAGCGATCGGGGCCGATCCCAGCAATATGCGCGCGTATGACTGCATGGGCGGCCCCGGTTCCTGCCGCCGGCGCGAGGGGCGCACGGGCATCAATGCCACGGGCGGCGATCACGCATTCAACGGCGAGGATGCGTCGCAGGTTGTTGATCACGAGACGGAGTTTGCGCGCCGCGCCCCACGCCATGGATACGTGGTCTTCCTGCATGCCCGAGGTGGGAGCCGAGTCAGTGCTCGCCGGATGCGATAGTCGGCGGTTCTCGCTCAACATCGCCGCCGCGGTGTAGTGACCGATCATCAGCCCGGAGTCCACGCCGGGGTCTTCGGCCAGGAACGGGGAGAGGCCGTGCGAGCGAGTGCGGTCGAGCATGCGGTCCATACGTCGCTCGCTGATGGCGCTCACGTCGGTCAGGGCAATGGCGAGAAAGTCAGCGGCGTATCCGAGGGGTGCACCGTGGAAGTTACCGCCGGACTCCACACGGCCGTCGGGCATGACCATCGGATTGTCGATGGCTGCGGCTAGTTCTCGTTCGACGGTTTGGATCACGAACGCGAGCGTGTCGCGCGCCGCACCATGGACCTGCGGGGTGCATCGAATCGAATAAGCATCTTGCACCCGACTGTCGTTGTGACGATGGCTCGCCACGATCTCCGATCCAGCGAGTAGGGCCCGAAGATTGCCGGCACTCGTGGCCTGACCAGGATGAGGCCGCAGAGCTTGCAGATCGGCGGCGTAGGCCCGGTCAGTAGCAAGGAGTGCCTCAACGGTAAGCGCGCATGCAATATCGGCGTGGGTGAGGAGTGAAAGAGCGTCGTGCACTGCGAGGCACAACATGCCGAGGATGCCGTCGGTGCCGTTGGTGAGGGCGAGCCCTTCTTTCTCGGCCAGAACCAGCGGCTGCAATCCAGCATCGGCCAAGGCTTGCGCAGCGGGCTTGGTGGTGCCGCGGTGTTCGACGGTTCCTTCGCCGATCAAGGCGAGCGCCACGTGGGCGAGCGGGGCGAGGTCGCCACTGGCCCCGAGCGAGCCGTGCTCGTGAACGTGGGGTGCGATCTGGTGGTTGACCAGGTCGACGAGTCCCTGCGCCGTGACCACTCGTGCACCGCTGGCGCCGAGGGCGAGTGTTCGAGCGCGGAGGAAAGTGAGCGCGCGAACGACTTCCTCCTCGACGAGAGGACCCATACCGGCAGCGTGGGAACGTACGAGGGCGACCTGAAGGTCAGCGCGTCGCTCTGGTGGGATCGACACGTTGGCGAGTGCGCCGAAGCCGGTGGAGATGCCGTAGACCGCTTCGCTCGCGGCCAGGCGTTCGACGATGGCACGTGCCACTTCGATTCGGACCACCGCCTCGGAGCTCAACTCAACTTGGGCGTAGTCGCGAGCGACGGCGACCACATTCTCGATCGACACACCGGGGCCGTGCAGGATAACTGCCGCCGCGGTGGAGGTAGGGGGCGTGGACATCGTCGGGGACGCTACCCGGCCTCTGCTTTCGCATGTGCGTTTGTCGGCTCTCATGAGAGCTGCACACGGTTGCGATGCGCGCTTGCCTACAGTTGTCCCATGACCGCGACCTTTCGGTATCCATCGGATCGTCCGCGCGTTGCGGTCTTCATCGGCATCGGTCTCGTTGACTTGGCCGTGTGCCTGTTTGTCGGAAATCCGTTTGTGGTTGTGGCGTATTGCGTGGCCTCGATGCTGCCAAAGGGGATGACGTGTGCGTTCAACCATCATCATCAGCACCTCTCCACTTTCAACGTTCGCTTTCTGAATCGTGCGCTCGAGGTGGTCTACGCGCTGCAGACCGGGGTCACGAGCCACACGTGGACCCTGCATCACACCGTTGGTCATCACCAGAACTATCTCGACCAGAGCCTCGATGAGTCGCGCTGGCGGCGCAAGAGTGGCGCTCCGATGGGTCGAATTGAATATTCGTTCATTACCGGTGCGACGGCGTACTACCGGGCCTGGAAGGCGGGGAAGCACTATCCGAAGTACCGGGCCACGTTTCAGCGGATGCTGATTCCGGTGATCGTCGCGGTGGCCCTGCTCGTCTATCTGCGGCCCTTTGCCGGGACGGTGGTCTTCGTCATCACGCCGCTCGCCATGTTGTTCGGCACAGCGTGGGCGACCTATGACCATCACTCGCAACGACCGACCGATCCGGCTCTGGGTGCCACTACCAACGTTCTGTCGCCGCTCTACAACTTCTGGACGGGCAATCTCGGTTTTCATACCGCCCATCACTTTCGACCGAGTGCCCACTGGTCCAAGGTGCCGGCCATTCACGCCATGATCGCCAAGCACATTCCCGCCGATGCGTATCTTGAGCCGGGATGGCCGTGGAAATCGCTGCAACCTTTCGACGGTCTGATCAGGTCCCCGAAGTACCGTTTCACAGCTCCGCTGGGGCAGCCGACCTACGGGCAGACCGTCATCACCCCGCAGTAGCCCGCCCGGTCGGCTTCCCGGTCGAATCGCTGCGGCGAATACGCTG
>JAYSTV010000533.1:0-2320 GCA_043719425.1 Acidimicrobiia bacterium
CCGTGAGTATACCAATGGGTACGCTGATCGACGAAATCGCCGAGTTTCGGGGCTTGGGTTGACGTCGTGTCGACTCGGGCGACGTCCAGGGCCGCTCAGCTTGGTGTGAGGTAGTCGGCTCGGGCCTGGGCGATGAGTTCGTGTGCGAGTTTCGCGGCGGCGTGAGGACTGAGCGCTCTACCCGCTTCGAAAGCGGCAGCAAACGCGTCGGGCCCCATCGCATCGCGCATGATCTCGACTGCTGACTTCAAATTTCCGTACCTGTCCAGGGGCATCTCGCGGGGCGCCACCGCTCCCACCAGTCGGGCCGTTTCGGTATGGAAGCCGAGACGGGCAAGCAGTTTCACGAGTTCAGCGAGACCGGTGACCGTGTACTGATCGGCTCTGACCTGCCAGACCTCCACGGCGCGGGCGAAACCGGTGAGGGCGGCGTCGAGGTCATCGGTCCGGGCCAGGAGGCCGAGTTGATACCCCCGGCAGGTTTCCTCCAGAATTCGGCCGCCCGATGCGGCGCTGATGTCGATGGCCTGCTGGTAGAGGGCGATCGCCGCCGGGACATCGTCGATGGCCGCATAGATGGCCCGCACCCAGAATCCGGCCGCCCGAATGGTCGGCATCGGCGACGCCGCCAGATCGGCAATGGCGGCGCGTCGCTCCTCGTCGGGCATGGCAACGGCGAGGATGCCAGCGAACGCATGCAGATAGGCCAAGCAGGCTCGCCCCGGATCGCCGGTCGGATGCTCAGCACCGGCCCGGAACATCGCAAGACACTCGTCGATCCTCCCCAAGTGCGACAAGGCAAAACCGGCGTTGATGTATGCACTGAAGGCCACCTCGAAACGACCGTCGGCGTGCAAGGCCACAGCGTCGAGCCCGTAACGAACGGCTTCGTCAGTGCGTCCGACCGAGGTGGCAACATCGCACACCATGCTCAGCACCAATGGCACCTGGCGGTGTTGATCCTGCCGGGCCATCTCCAGCACCTCGTCGGGCCATCCGTAGGTCTCGGCCCGCAACCCGACTCGAGCGAGATGGTGCGCCTTCGCCCCGATGCGCACCGCCCAATCCACCTGGCCGTGGTCCACCGACCACCGAAAGGCGGCCGACAGGTTCGAAATCTCCGTGCCGACCATCCGGTAGGCCAGAGGCTCGTTCTCGGTGGTGACCAACTCATATGCCCGGTCGGCCAAGTCGGCGAAGTAGGCGGCGTGGCGGTCACGGGCTCCCTCGCTCTCGCCGGCGGCGGCAAGTGCTTCTTCGGCGAACTGACGGATCGTCTCGAGCATCGAGTAACGCACTTCGGAACCGTCACGATCGATGGCGAGCAACGACTTCCGAACCAGCGAATCGAGGAGATCCAGTGCGTCGAACTCGTCGACTGCGGCGACGGCGGTCGCCGCCGCGAGCGTGAACCCACCGGCGAACACCGACATCTGCTGCAACATCCGCTGCTCGGTCGCGTCGAGCAGGTCATAGGACCACTGCACGGCGTGGCGCAATGTTTGATGCCGCTCGATGGATCGCCGCGAACCCGTGAGCAATCGGAACCGCTCATCGAGCCGATCCCGAATCTGGACCGGACTCATCGACCGCACGCGCGCCGCCGCCAACTCGATGGCCAGGGGAATGCCGTCGAGCCGTTCGCCGATCTCGGCGATCACCGCGGCATCGTCGTCGGTCGGCGCAAACGTGGAGTCGGCGCCACTCGCTCGTTGCACGAACAACTCCGATGCCGCCGACCTCACCCCCACCGCCAACGACGGCACCCGCCACGCCCACTCGGCCGCCACGTTCAGCGATTCACGACTCGTAGCCACGACGTGCACGGCTGGGCACGCGGCGACGATGGCGTCGACCAGCGACGCCACCTTGTCCAACACATGCTCGCAGTTGTCGATGAGCAGCAGAATCTCCCGACCGCCCAAGGCCGCCACCAGCACATCACGCCAGGACCGATTCGCTTGGGGTTGCAGGTTGAACACCGATGCAAACGCCGGGTCGACGCCGGAGTCGTCCGAAACGGCCGCCATCTCGACGACCCAAACCCCGTCGCGAAAACGGTCGGACAGCAACGCCGCAGACTGCAACGCCAACCGAGTTTTCCCGACGCCACCGACGCCGATCAGGGTCACCAGTCGATGCTTGCGGATCGCTTCGATAACGATCGCGACCGCGTCGTCTCGCCCAATGAAGCTGGTCGCCTGCGTCGGAAGGTTGCCTCGCACGACATCCATGGTCCGCAACGGGGCGAACTCGACTGAAAGCCCGTCGGCACGAACCTGGAAGACGCGGACCGGCGTCGACAGGCCGCGCAATCCAT
>JAYSTV010000534.1:0-13520 GCA_043719425.1 Acidimicrobiia bacterium
TTGTGGCCCACTTCGCTGGCTCACATCGCCGAGTACGCGCAGCCGACGCCCTCGCCTACGCGCGCCAACGACAAGCCCGCCTCGATGGCGTCGCAGCCATCGCCGCAGCAGACATCGCCGCCGGCGTCCCATACCACTGAACGACCCGTACGCGCACCGTGAGGATCGTTCTTGAAGTGTGCCTGCTCGACCGCTGTCGCGACGCGACGTCCTCGGTTTGTGGTGACATGGGCGTCAGAGTTTCGAGAGGAGCGTGGCGATGATGAGTTCTCCTGCTTCGTTGATGTCATAGTGGGTCGGCCATTCCGTAACGAGTGGTAGGAGGTCGGCGCGGAAGTTCGCGTCGGCGAGTTTCAAGCGAAGGTTCTGTTCCGCCCGAGCGGCGGTGATGCCGTCGGGTCGGTACGGTTGGAAGCACGCAAGCATCTTTTCTGGGTCGACGTCGAGCACAGTGAGAGCGAGCCACAGGTCGAACAGGTCCCGCCCTTTCGATCGTTGAAACAGTGCTCGGATTTTCGTCGCAACGAGTTCCGGTAGCGCGAATGTCGCCACGTCGGCGCCTCCACGAAACCAGGACGAGTTGACGTCGTAGCGAACGTGTTCGTACTGGCGAGCGGGCGAACGTTCGAAGGTGTTCATCTCGACCTTCACCTTCATTATCACCGAACCAGACTCGAACGGCGCACGAAAGAAGACCTTTGGGTGCTGGCCGATCTTTGTTCGTACGTCGAAGCCTAAACGGGTGCCGATCGCGGTCAACGATCGAGTGATGTCGGAGATACCGCCTCCACTTCGCCGGACATAGTCGAGGTCCTCGCTATAGCGGCGTGGAGTCGCGAGGCGAAGCTTGTGGAGACACGTGCCGCCACGAAACACAAGCTCCTCAGCCAGGTATGCGTCATTCGCGATCTCGACAATCAGGCGACTTAGCAACAAGTCTTGTTCGATCTGATCATCGCTCGGCCACGATGCTGTTCGGCCCCATTCGACAATCGCAGGCTGCGGAATCATGTGTCGATCTCGACCGTCGTGTTCACGATGATATTCCACCGTTCATCAAGCGCGCCCGTACGCGGACCTGCGCTGTCAAGCAGCGTCGGCGAAACACGAGCGGCGACGAGCGAACGTAGTCCGTCAACGTCCACGGCCCTTTCAACGTGGTCGGCCGCAAGTTCAACCAGCCAACCCGCCCTTGCGACAACCGATGCCGGGTACCCAGTCGTTGCATCACCCAACGACTTCGCATCGACACGTTCCTCGTCAACGATCTCGCTCAAGATCGTGGCGACGTTCGACAACCCGCCACTACGCAGTGGCATCGAGACCAGATCGAGAATCGTGTTTTCCAACGACGAAACACGCACCACGCCTGTCGGGGTGTTTCGCACAATGATTGATCGCGACGAGATCGCTGACGAGTACACGAACGAGACGTGCACCCGACCGAACGACCGGTCGCGAAGTCGAGCGTTTGTCATGACCTGAAACGTCTGTGGCCGCTGATGGGCGAATCCATGGATCTCGGCCGCCGACAATAAGCACACGTAGTATTCGTGCTTTAAGTGGCGCATCATTGCATCGATGAACTCCAACCCAGGAACCGTTCCCCACGCTCGATACTTCGGCGGAATCGGAACGTACGCACCCTTCGTTGGGCTAAACAACAAACCCTTCCGAATCCACCGCGCCAACAACGGCGCGACATGCGCGACCGGTACGCCGAGCAGCCCCGCAACCTCGGACGACGTAACCCAGTGACGACCACGCGCAAGCAACCAGTCAGCCAAATCACGAGGACCGGTAGGCCTATCTCCATCGATTTCTGACATGTACCAATACTAACCACAGCGATTAGATACGACACAAGAGTGCCAGCACCCAGGGAACAGGAACCCCGCACCTTAGGTAGAGCATCACCTGACACCACCATTCAACGAATCTGCGAAACGCAGACCCATTTGCGCTGGTCACAGCCCTGCGCGCTCTACGAGATTTCGCAGAGGTTTAACGCAATAAACGACGCCGAGCGTCCCGTAGGGACGGAAAATACTGCCTCTGACCTGCGGTTATGCTTGGAGCGGAAGACGGGATTCGAACCCGCGACCCTCACCTTGGCAAGGTGATGCTCTACCACTGAGCCACTTCCGCGTGGAGCAATGAGCGTAGCAAAGGTCCGGACTCACCCGATGCCACGCATCTCGGGTCCACCGATCGATGGACCGAACCGAGGCGTGGCGGTCGATGCCGGGGACTGCGGGAGCCGTCACGATGGAGACATGCCCTTCCCAAACCCAACGCTGGCCATCGACGTTCACGGCCTCTCCATGACGTATCCGAACGGGACTCAGGCCGTGCGCTCGATCGACCTCGACGTGCGCGTTGGCGAGGTCTTTGCGCTCCTCGGTCCGAATGGCGCCGGCAAGACGACGACCGTCGAAATTCTTGAGGGCTTTCGTCGTCGGACCGATGGCACCGCGACAGTCCTCGGTATTGACCCGTCGGCCCCGACACGGGCGTGGCGCGACCGCGTGGGCGTCGTGTTCCAAAGTTCGGGCACGAGCGACGAGGTCACCGTTGCCGAACTGCTCACCCTTCAAGCCAGTTACCACGCCAACGCTCGGCCCGTCGACGAGACGATCGCTCTGGTCGGTCTTGAGGAGAAGCGCACTACGCGAGTGGATAAGTTGAGCGGTGGACAACAGCGTCGTCTCGACGTGGCCCGCGGCATTATCGGCCGGCCGGAGCTGCTCTTCCTCGACGAGCCGACGACCGGTTTTGATCCCGAGGCCCGCCGGCAGTTCTGGGACCTAATACGTGGCCTTCGCGCCGACGGCACCACGATTGTGCTCACCACGCACTACATGGACGAAGCCGAGGTGCTCGCTGACCGGATCGCCGTGATCGTCGACGGAAGCATCGTGGCCACAGGAACACCGGCCAATCTTGGCGGGCGCGACGATGCTCAGTCGATCGTTCGCTGGACCGAGAACGGGATGGCCCGCGAGCAGCCGAGTGATCGACCGGCCGAGGTGGTCGCCAACCTCGTTGGCCGGCTCGGCACCGACATCACCGATCTAACGATCACTCGACCAACCCTTGAATCGACCTACCTCGACCTTGTCCATCGCCACGGCGCAGAATCCATTGGAGCACGCTCATGACCGCCATCTCCTCGCCCACCCGTTCGTCGACCCTGCCGGGCACACTCGCCGTTGGACTGGCGCGCGGTCGCCACGAACTGCGTTGCTTTTTTCGCAGTCGAGAAGCCGTGCTCTTCACGCTCGCTTTCCCGGTGATGCTGCTGGTGCTGTTCGGGGCAATCTTCGGTTCCGAGGATGTGATCAACGGTGTTCCGTATTCGCAGGTTCTCGTCGCCGGCATTATGGCCAGCGGTCTCGCCAGCGTGACGTTCGTGAGTCTTGCCATCTCCATCGCCGCCGAGCGCGATTCGGGGGATCTCAAGCGTCTGGCTGCGACCCCTATGCCGAAACTCTCGTACTTCATTGGCAAAACGATTCAGGTGCTCGTCACCATGGCGCTCGAACTCGCGCTCATCCTGGCCGTCGGCGTGGTGCTCTACGACGTGAGTTTGCCCTCGACCCTCGGACGATGGTTCACGTTTGTGTGGGTCACCGTGCTCGGCGCCGTCGCCACGAGTCTGCTCGGCATCGCCATGTCGAGTGTCCCGAAGAACGCCAAGTCGTCGGCGGCCATTGTGAACCTCCCCTTTGTCGCCATCCAGTTTCTCTCCGGCGTCTTCGTCAACTTCTCTGATCTCTCACCGACCCTGCGGGCCATCGCGTCGATCTTCCCGCTGAAATGGATCGCCCAAGGCTACCGATCGGTGTTCCTTCCGACCCGTTTCCTCAAGGTCGAGCCCGGCGGATCGTGGCAACACGGAACTGCGGCGCTGGTACTCGGAATCTGGATCATCGGCGGCGCGTTGCTCTGTCTACGTACCTTTCGCTGGACTGGTCGGGGCAAGTGATGCGAACAGCGTCAGGATGGTCGGCGTGACTGCCGTGACTGCCGTGACTGCCGTGACGACGACGGCCACCGCGACCGAGGCGGACCGCCAACAGCAGCGAGTGTTCCCGCTGTTTCTGTTTTCGTCGTTGATCATCACCGCAGGGCTCACCTTGGTGGCCGAGGGCTTTACTCGACGTACGGTCGCCGGCCTCGTGGTGAGCGCGGTGATTCTCGCCCTCTACGTGGCCATCGGACATCGGGCGCTCTGCTTCCAGGACGAGAGACTC
The DNA here is from genome assembly GCA_043719425.1 of Acidimicrobiia bacterium. Lineage (GTDB taxonomy): Bacteria > Actinomycetota > Acidimicrobiia > Acidimicrobiales > JANYDT01 > JANLQX01. The sequence continues at coordinate 4,257 of JAYSTV010000534.1, forward strand.
GGACGGACCTTCCTCGCGTTGGTCGTCCCGCTCGCCATCGTGTTGTTTTTCCTCAGCACGATCTACCTCTCCGCGCTCTTCGGACTCTTTCCGTTGTGCTTCGCGCTCGTTGACCGGTGGGTCATCCGCTCGCTCGCAGCCGGAGGGCTCGCCGTTGGTGTCGTGATCTCCAACGCGGCAGACAATCATTGGTCACAGGAGGGCTGGATCGCGGGGTTCGTGATCGGGGCTGTCTCGTTTGTGTTCGCGGTGATCATGGGGCGATGGATCAGCAGCATCATCGATACCTCAAAGGCGCGGCAGTCACTCATCGATGAGCTCCAATCGACGCGTTCGCAACTCGCCGCGGCCCAGCACGAGAGTGGTGTCCGCGCCGAACGCGAACGATTGTCCGCGGAGATTCACGACACGTTGGCGCAAGGGTTTAGCTCGATCCTGCTTCTCGCTCGCAGCGCCCAGCAGCACGTGGTGACCGACCCGACGCGGGCAACGTCTCTCTTGTCATCGGTCGAGCAAACCGCTCAAGAGAACCTCAACGAGGCGCGCGCCCTCGTGCAGTCCCTCGCTCCGGTCGCCCTCCAACACGCCAGCCTCGGTGATGCGCTCGCTCGTCTCACCGAACAGCTCCGCGCCGAGACGGGCATCGATGCCACCCTCTCGGTGACCGGCTCGGCGGCCGACGCAGGACTCACGCCGGCCGAAGATGTCGTCCTCCTGCGAGCAGTGCAGGAATCGCTCACCAACGTTCGTCGTCACGCCGGCGCCACGCAGGTCCAGGTCACCCTTCGCTACGACGACAATCCGGTCTCCGAGTCGGTCACGGACAACGGTGTCGGGTTTGACATCGCGAGGAACGCGAACGGACACGGCCTCTCTGGAATGCAGGCCCGTCTCGCCAGCGTCGGTGGGCGCGTTTCCATCATCACCTCGCCGGGCGACGGGTGCACCGTGACCACGCGTTTGGCCCCTAGGAATGACCCGTCATGAACGAGAATTCCGTACGTGTACTTGTCGTCGACGATCATCCGATGGTGCGCCTCGGGCTACGAACGATGCTCGACAGCGAAGACGGTATCGAAGTCGTCGCTGAGGCCTCCGACGGTGCCCTCGGGCTGATCGCCGCTCGCCAGTGGCGACCCAACGTTGTCCTCACCGACCTACGCATGCCGGAGCTCGATGGAGTCGGTCTCACCGCGGCACTGGCGAGCGAGTTTCCCGACATCCATGTTCTCGTGGTCACCACCTACGAAACCGATGCCGACATCATTCGCGCCGTCGAAGCAGGCGCGTCCGGCTACCTCCTCAAAGACGCTCCCCCGGCCGAGCTCATCAACGCGGTGCGCAGCGCCGCTCGCGGCGAGACTGTCCTGTCGCCCTCGGTCGCCGCCCGACTCATGGCCCGTCTGCGCACCCCCGCCGTCGACGCCCTCACTCCTCGAGAGCTTGACGTGCTGCGGGCTGTCGCCGAGGGCCACACCAACGCCGAAGTCGGCCGACGACTCTTCATCAGCGAGTCGACGGTCAAGACCCACCTTCTCCGGGTGTTCGCCAAACTCGGGGTCGACGATCGAACGGCAGCCGTGACCGTGGCCATGAAGCAGGGCATACTCCACTGACGGCCCGGCACGGCCGGGGTACGGTCGCGGTATGGCTACTCGCATCGGCGCATCCGCCTTCAACCAACAGTTCGTCCTTCCCGATTGGGAAATCCTTCGCCACCGAATCGAGGCCCAGTTCGTGGCCGACAACTTCTCGGTGGCGGCGGCATTCGTCGCCGACGTCGCCGCAGCCGCTGACATAGCGAAGCATCATCCGGACATCGACATCCGCCATCCCGGCCGTGTTCGCGTTGGCCTGTCGACCCACGATGTCGGAGGACTGAGCGAGGCCGACGCGTCGTTGGCCACCACCATCTCGGCGCTGGCCGCCGGGCGGAAGCTGCGGGTCGACAGCACCGTGCTGACCATGCTCGACATTGCCATCGACGCTCTCGATATCGACCTTGTTCGTCCCTTCTGGGTGGCGGTTCTCGGCTACCGGGAGTTGCCCGCGGGCCAGCCAGATTGGCCCATCGAAGACCTGGTGGATCCGCTCGGCTTCGGTCCCGACGTGTGGTTCCAACAGATGGACGCACCCCGACCGCAACGCAACCGCGTGCATTTGGACCTGCGGGTGCCGGCCGAGGTGGCCGAGGCCCGCATCGCCGCCGCGATCGCCGCTGGCGGTCGACTGTTGAGCGCCGAGCACGCCCGGGCCTTTTGGGTGCTGGCCGACCCCGAAGGCAACGAGGCCTGCATCTGCACGTGGCAGGACCGCGACTAACGCGCTTTGGCGGCGGCCTTCTTTGGTGCTGTGTTCTTCGGCACCGGCTTCTTCGCCGAGAGCTTCTTCGACGTAAGCACCTTCGCCGCGACCAGCGGCGACTCCTCGACCAATGCGACCTCGACCGCATCGGCCGCGGCCAACAGTTCGGCGGCGGCGGCGAGCACGGCAGACGCAAGATCCGCCACGCGAGGGAGGGCATCGCTGCACGCAATGAGTCCGAAATAGACTACGCCCATATAGGACATTACCGTCATATTCAGTCCGCCGCCATCGAAAATTGGACCCATCGGATACCACGAAACAAGCGGAGAACCGTTGCAATACAGTGGGAAATTCGGACCCGGAACGTTCGAGATCGTCACGTTAAAAATCGGACGATGACGGTCGGCCAACCGCATCGACGAGTACAGCCGGGCCGCCCGCGCGGCAATCGCCGGAGCAGCAAACTCGGCCCAGTTGGTCAGCGCGTCGGCGCCAATCGCGTTGGCCTGCTCTTTCGACGCCTTCGTGGAAATGTGGATATGACGTAGCCGCTCTACGGCATCGGCCTCATTGGTCGGCAGAGCAACGAACATATTGGAGACGCGATTTCCCATCGCCCCTTTTTGATCTTCAGCACGAACCGAAATCGGGACCATGGCCACCAGTGGCTCGACCGGCAGCTCGGAATTGTCAATCAGGTATCGACGAAGCGCCGCGGTGCACAGCGCTAGGACCACGTCGTTGACCGTGCCGCCGAACGCGGTCCGAATCCTCTTGATGTCGGCCAGGGTGAGTTCGGCCGTGGCGAAACTGCGCTTCGACGTGAGCGGCACGTTGAAGCTGGTTCGCGGGGCGGTGAACGGAGCGGGCGGCGAATCAATCCCCTCGACTTTCGGACGATTGCGCAACTGGGTGACCATCTCCACGGTCTGCTTGATCGTCGACGCCAGCTTGGCGGGTTGGCGGATGAGCGAGTTGATGGCGTAGCTGAGCATCTCGACGTCGGACGGAATGCGTTCCGGCGTCCACACCGGTGCGTCGGTGAACCACTCGGGCTCCGGGGAGGTGTCGAGCAGGTTGGTCGACAGCTCAGCTCCTGAGGCCCCGTCGATGGCCGCGTGGTGGGTCTTGGACACCATGGCCACGTGGCCGTGCTCCAGACCTTCGACGATGTGGATCTCCCACAACGGCCGTCGGCGATCGAGCGGCCGGCTCATAATGTCGCCAGCGATTTCCTCCAACTCGGCTCGGCCGCCCGGGGCCCGAACGGTGACTCGACGAACGTGGTAGTCCAAGTCGAAGTCCGGGTCTTCGACCCAAATGGGGTGATGCAGGCCGAACGGAACCTCGACCAGTCGCCAACGAAACGGCGGCAGCTTGTGCAGTCGATTCGCAATGAGGACCTTGAATCGATCGAAGTCGAACCCATCGGGTGACTGCGATGGGTCATAGACGTACGTACCGGCGACGTGCATCGGCGACGTCGCCGTTTCCAAATACAAGAAGGTGGCATCGAGCCCGGTCAAACGTCGCATGCGAGTACCCCTCTGAACAGCGGAAATTGGTTGACACGCTACCGGGCCGCGACCACACACGTTCGGGGTTACTTGAGGAGTCGACTCAGCCGACGATCGGCCAGCGGCGTGCCACCGGTCTGACAGGTCGGGCAGTACTGCAGGCTCTTCGTTGCGAATGACACCTCGCGCACGGTGTCCCCACAGGTCGGGCAGACCTGTCCGGTGCGGGCGTGCACCCGCATGCCGCTCCGCTTGGCATCCTTCAACTCCGCCGCGGGCTTGCCGGCACTGCGCTCGATGGCCTCGGTCAGCACCATCACGACGGCTTCGCGAAGTCGCCTACGTTCTTCGGCGCTCAGCGAACTGGAGGGTTTGAAGGGCGAGAGCTTGGCCACGTTCAGGGCTTCGTCGGAATAGGCATTGCCGACACCCGCCACGAGCGACTGATCAGTAAGTACACCTTTGATCTGACTTCGGCCCTGCGACGAGAGCAGATCGGCGAAGGCGGCATCGGTGAACAGCTCACCGAGCGGCTCAATACCAAGCGTACGTATCTTCTCAACATCATCAGGATTGCGCACCACGTGAACGCTGAGTCGCTTGTCGGTTCCGGCTTCGGTGGCGGTGAAACCCGAACTGTCGTCGAAGACCACGCGAAGCGCTTGCGGACCCTTCGTCAACTTCGGCTTTACGCCGGGCTTGGCGGCGGCCGAGAAGGCCAGGTCTTCCTGCCACCTCATCCACCCCGCCCGCGCGAGATGCACACAGAGAAATATCGGCTCATCATCGGCGCTGTCTGTCTCGGCAATGAGGTACTTTCCCCGACGTGACCATCGGACCACTCGACGGCCGACCAGATCGGCCAGTGACGGATCGAAGGTCTTCAGCGCGCTTATGGCCAGAAGGTCCACCTTCTCAATGACCAACCCGCGCGTGCGCTCCGTGAGCCAACGGGCGAGCGACTCAACCTCGGGCATCTCCGGCATTGGGCAAACGCTATTCGCTCAGGCGTTGCGGATGGTCATTCCCCCATCGACCACGAGCACCACGCCATTCATGAAACTCGACGCCGGCAGCACCAAGGAGAGCGTGCCGTGAGCGACCTCCTCGGGGTCGCCGTAGCGACGCAGGGGCACGCGCCGCTTGGCGAAGATCGCCTTGGCCTCGTCGGGGATCGGCGACGTCATACCGGTGTTGATCGGCCCGGGACAGACGCAATTCACGTTGACGCCCCGCGGACCGAGCTCGACCGCCAGCGACCGAGTCAGGCCGATGACCGCGTGTTTCGCCGCCGTGTAGGGGCTCATGAAGGCCGTGGCGCCCAGGCCTTCCGTCGAGGCAATGTTGACAACGCGGCCCTCACGATTGCGTTCCAGATCACTCAGGGAGGCCCGGATCAGCAGGGCGTGGGCATCGAGGTTCACCGAAAACGTGGTCCGCCAGGCGTCGCCCCACGATTCGTGATCGATTGGCGCCGGGACGGAAATCCCGGCGTTGTTCACCAGAATGTCAATCGCCCCAAGCTCCGATCGCACGTGATGGGCGAGGGCCGGAATTCCTGCCGGTTCGCGGAGATCGGCGACCACCCCGAGAGCGGTGCCCCCGACGCCTTCGATCTCGGCGACAACTGCGGCCACCCCCTCATCGGTCCGGTCAACCACGGCCACCAGCGCGCCTTCGTCGGCGAAGAGATGGGCCGTCGCCCGACCCATGCCCGACGCGGCACCCGTCACGATGGCGACCCGTCCGGCGATCGATCGACTCAGTTTCGTCAGCCGCACAGCGACCCTCCCCGTAGTTTCTCTTGAGCATGTGACCATAGACACATTACCCTCGCGGCGCTCGGGGGCTGCCGTCACCAGCACAAACGCACCGTTGCCTCGGGCCTCTACGATCATTTCGGTGTTTGCTGCGAGGGCGGTTGGCGTCGACGTCGGGGCCGACCGTCTCCATTTCGTCGCCCTCGGTGAGGACCTGGGTATCGCCGCCATTGCGGTGTTCGATCCCGCCGATCGCGCCGGGGTCCAGAGGTGGCTCGCTGCCCTCTCGCCAGGTTCGGTCGTGGCCATCGACGGCCCGCCCGGACCGAGTTGCGCTCCCTTCGCGGGCGACCTGAGCGTCTCGCCGAAGTTTCGCCGCGCCCGCGGATGCGAAGTGGAACTTGGCCGTCAGCGCCGCATCTGGGTCTCGTTCGCCACGGGTCCCGAGCCTCTCGTCGGCTGGATGGCGGAGGCGGCGCGCGTCCATCGGGTCACCGAGGCGTTGGGATTCACGGCGTTGGAGACGTATCCGCATGCCGTGTACCGGACCCTGCTCGGGCGACGTCCGGCCAAGAAGACCACCGGTATCGGCATCACCGAACGCGTGAACGCGCTGCGCGCCGTTGGCATAATCGAACCTGCGCTGGCCATGTGGTCCCACGATGCCCTCGATGCGGCCGCCGCGGCGATCGTGGCCAGCGACTACCTCACGGGCATCGCCGCGCCCATCACCTGCGCCCTCGACGGCACCACGATCTGGCTCCCCAGCTCCGCGCCGCGCTGATGGTCACCTCCGTTCGACGATCCGAGGTGGATAGCCACAATCCCTCCGGTCAACCTCTCTCGCTGGACCAGTTGGTGAGGCGGGTGAGGATGTCGTTGACAATCGCCGGTGAGGTGGCGAGGTTGACGCGGATGAAGTGTTCGAGGCCGGCGCCAAAGGTGGCGCCGTCGGACACAGCGAGCTTGGCTTCGGTACGCAGCCTCGTGGCCACCGTTTCGTGTTCGACCAACGCGACACCGAATGCGGTGCAGTCGACCCACGCGAGGTAGGTGCCCTGCGACGGAACGTGGCCAAACGACGGCGGCAACCCGGCTGCGAACTGGTCACGCCGTTGCGTCAGTGCCGTCACACAGTCGGCCAGCCAGACCTCGACCGACGGATCGCTCCAGGCCGTCTCCAAGGCCACCATTCCCGGCGTGGAAACCACGCCGAGCACGTGCGACGAAAACACCGCGTCGAACTCGGCCTTGCGCTCCATAGAACCGAACACCATCACGGCCGTGCGCAGACCGGCGAGATTGCAGGCCTTACTCGCCGAGGTGATCGTGATCGTACGCGCACGTACTTCTTCGGACAGACTCTCAAACGACACGTGCCTACGGCCGTCGAAGACGAGTTCGGCATGAATCTCATCAGCGATTACGACCATGTCGAACTCGACCGCCAGCTCGGCGAGCACCCGCAACTCGTCGATGGTGAATACCCGGCCAACTGGATTGTGCGGATTGCACAGCAGCAGCATTGGTGGGCGATGTTCGGCTACCTGCGTGCGGAGTGCGTCGATATCGAAGCGATACTCGCCCTCGACCATCGTCAACCGATGCTCCAGCAACCGCCGCCGCTGCTCACCGACGACGGAGAGAAACGGCGGATAGATCGGCGTGAGAACCAGGATCTGATCGCCCGGTGATGACCACACCGACATCGCCGCGTGCATCCCCTGGACCACGTCGGTCAAAAGGGAATAGAGAGCCGGATCATCAGCCATTCCAAACCGGCGGGACAGATACCTCGACGCCACCTCGTGGATGTGCTTGTGATAGGGCCACCCGGGATACCCAAGAAATCCATCGGTCAACCACTTCGCCAACGCCTCCGCAATAGCTGGCGGCGGATCGAAATCCATGTCAGCAACCCAGGCCGGAAGGACATTGCTATCGAAGGACCTCCACTTGGTCGATCGGGCTCGACGGAGACGGGCTTCGTCGACTCGTCCGAATGGCGAGTTCATCGGCCGGAGTGTCCAAACCCGCCGTGGCCCCGGTCGGTGGCACCGAGCGCGTCGACGCTAGCGACCTCGGTCCAAGCGATCAAGGGCACCGGGAGGATGACCAACTGGGCAATCCGGTCGCCCCGATGAACGGTGAACGGCTCGTGGGGATCGGTGTTGAGAAGGGGCACCATGACCTCTCCTCGGTAGCCGCTGTCGATCAACCCGGGGGCGTTGACGACCGTGACACCGTGACGGGCGGCCAGCCCGCTCCGGGGCAGCACGAGCCCGCCAAAGCCCAACGGGATGGCGATGGCAAAGCCGACCGGCACGACCGCTCGGCCACCGTTCGGGGCCAGCACACAGCCCTCGCGGGCCCGCAGATCCATCCCGGCATCACCGGCCACCGCCGGGGCGGGAAGGACCAAATCGGCGTCGAGGCGCAAGATCCGCACGGCCAGGGGCGAAGGGCCCGCGTCGGGTGGCGTCAACACGCCGCCGAGCGTATAGCCACCACTGGGCCGGACCGACCCACTTCAGTGGGCCCGCAGCCGAGCCGATGAGAGAAAACTGTGGACGGCGATTTCGGACCATTCATCGAGCTGGCCGGGAACGCTCGCGACATCGTTCTGGTCATCGGCCAGAACGGAATCCTGCGCGCCGCCTCGTCGTCGGTCGAGGCCATCACCGGCTACGTGGTGGCCGAGGTCCTGGGCGAAAACATCATCGGCTTTATCCACCCCGATGATCTCGACGAAGCCGCCTATCTCTTGGCCAATGCCGAAGTGCTGGCGGGAACGACGACCAGCATCGACGTCCGAGTTCGGTGTGCCGACGGTCGATACGTCCCGTTCGAGATTCTGCCGAACAACCTTCTGGATACCCAGGGGATCATTATTCTCACCGGACGAAACGTGTCCGAACGTCATCGCCGCCAAGCCGAGCAACGGCAAACAGACGCAGAGTTTCAGCTGATGGCTACCGCGGCGCCCGTCGTTATTTTCCGAATTGATGGCGCCGGACGATGCACATTCATGAACGACCAATGGTCGATTGCGAGCCACCAATCTGTCAATGACGCGTTGGGCTACGGCTACTTGGAGGTTCTGGCCGAATCCGACCGCAAAGTCCTGGCCGACATTCAGCTGCATCAGGACCGAGGCGGTTCCGCCGAGGTCGCGATCATTCGTCCCGATGGCACGAGGCGCACGGCGATCGCTCGTTGGACGGCGTTCGAGCACGACGATGAACACATCGCCGGATGGGTCGGGACCGTCGAGGACATCAGCGACCACCGGGCACTCGAAGCCCGCCTCAGCTACCAGGCACGTCACGACCCACTGACCGGCCTTCCCAATCGCGTCGTCATCAACGAACATCTCACCACCGCCATTCACCGGTGCGAACGATCAGGCGCATCGGTCGCCGCCCTCTTCATCGACCTTGACCAGTTCAAGTTCTTGAACGACAGCCTCGGCCACGAGGCCGGTGACCGCCTACTCCGCTCGGTGGCCGAGCGGCTGCGCAGTGCGCTCCGAGCAAGCGACATCGTCGGCCGCTTCGGGGGCGACGAGTTTGTCGCCGTGCTGGCCGACGTTGGTTCCGAGCAGGAGTGCATCCTGCTGACCAACCGCATCGCCAAGAAACTGGCCGAGCCCTTCTCCATTGGCGACGGGCAGACCTACA
>JAYSTV010000535.1:0-5586 GCA_043719425.1 Acidimicrobiia bacterium
ATCTGTTCGTGCAGGGCCTGCACCTGATCGGTGCCGACGGGATGCTGATTGGTGAGGAAGAGTCCGAACTGGACGCTCATCCGCGCAGCGCCTGGCCGAGCACCCGACTGTCGGCCAGGGTGTCGAGACCGAGGACGAGATCCTGCACGCGTGCGGTGATGTCGCGTGACGTTGCGGTGCGCATGTTGTCCTGGTACTTCACGATGATCTCGTCGGCGCTCAGCGGACGCTCGTCGGCGCCCCGGTTGACCTGCTCGCGATGGTGGAACACGCGACCGTCATGCAAGGTGATTGTGATCGCTCCGCTGTAGTGCTTGGGGAATCCGGAATCGGGATCGTCGAAGCAGGTGACCTTGGCCGCGAGGTCGAGGATCTCTCGATCACCCAGTGCGTCGTTCTCCAATTCGGCGAGCCCGAACTGTCCCCGCACGATCGATGCCGCGACGATGTAGGGCAACGAGAACTTGGCGTCGTAGTCGCTCTTGGGGAGCAGCTTCTTCTCGGCCGGGTACGACACCACTTGGCCTGGCGTCGGGTGAATGAACGCGTCGATCTTGGCGATGTCACTAGGCGCAATGCCGTTGCCCTTCACGATGATCATGGCGGCGTCGGCGAAAGCATGGGTGAAGTGACAGACCGGGAAGGGCTTCACCGCGTTGTTCAATACTTCCCAGGTGTCGCCGAGTCCGGCAGTGCACGCGGCAAGGTCGGGCACCTTGTTCTGGAGGTGCGTGTTGAAGAAGCCGAAGCGACCTTCGTAGACCCGCAGCGGAGTCTGGAAGCCTTGACGGGCAAAGGCGGCGGCGGTGATGGCGTTCGACGCGGCGAGGCCGGGGTGGGCTCGCTTCGTCCACGAACCGTCATCGAGGAATTCCAACAGCCCGGCCGATGTGGACCCGGCAAAACCTTGGGCGTAGGCGATCAGCTTGGCTGGAAGACCTTCCATTTTCGCGGCCGCAGTTGCGCAGCCGAAGGCCCCGGCAACGCCGGTGGGGTGGAACCCGACCTCGTGGAAGCCGCCGTTGGCGGCCATGCCGATACGAGCGGACACTTCGACGGCAAGCACGTAGCCGACGAGCAAGTCGGTGCCCGGCAGACCCTTGTGGTTCGCCATGGCCAGGGCGGTGGGCACTGCGCTGGTCGATGCGTGGCACACGGCGGCCACATGGGTGTCGTCGTAGTCGAGTCCGTGCATGAGGATGCCGTTCATCAGCGCGGCATCGCGGATCGGCAGCGTGTTGCGGAAGCCGACGACGGGTTCGCCGCCCTCGGCTCCGAATCCGGTGAGGGCGCTCAGCGCCGTGCGGCTGAACTCGAACCGAGTCGACGCGAACGCAATGCCGACGCAGTCGAGGATGAACAGCTTGGAACGTTCGACGACGTGCGGCGGCAGGTCGGAAAACGAGAGATCGGCAGCAAAGTTGGCGATCGTTTCGCTGATTGAGGCACCCGCTGGGTCGGTGGTACCGAGAACGTCTGCGGACATCGTGGATTCGGCCATGGGGCAATTCTGCCAGCCTGTGTGTGTCGAAACGAAATCCTCTGATGTATTTCAGGTCGAGTCGTGAGTACGCTTGCGAGGCATGGTCAACGGCAAGCAGCTTCGTGTCACCGTCGTGCAATCCGGCTCGTGTTCAGAGGACCTTGTCGCCAATACGGCGGGCCTGCTGCAGACGTTCCGCGACGAGGCCGCAAAAGGCGTCGACCTCGTGGTCTTTCCCGAGCTGGCGACCGCGCCGTACTTCTGCGCAACCTCGAAAGACGCCCGTTTCTGGGATTGGGCCGAAACGGTTCCCGGTCCGACCACCGACGCGTTCGCCAAGGTCGCCGCCGAAACCGGAACCGCCGTGTGCTTCGGCATCTACGAGCGGACCGAGGAGGGCGTTCACTACAACGCGGCGCCGATCATCGACGGCACCGGCGCGTTCGTGCCCGGCACCCTCCCCGACGGATCAACGCAACTCGCCTATCGCAAGCTCGCCATCCCCAAGGTCGAAACGCCGACCCTCACGACCGATGAGAAGCACTGGTACGGACCCGGTGCCGGACCATGCACCTTCGAACTCCACGGCATTCGGGTGGCGGTGCTGATTTGCTACGACCGCAGTTTCTCCGAGCACTGGATGGCGGCGACCCACATGGGGGCCGAGGTGATCGTGGTGGTGGTGTCGTCGTTCGGCTGGCGCTCCGAGCTCTTCGTTCCCGAACTGCGTATCCGCGGCATGGAGAGCGGATGCTGGGTCGTTGCGGCGAACCGCGGCGGTCCCGAGGTCGTCAACGGCCAGACGCTCACGTTCTTCGGCCAGTCGTGCGTGATCGATCCGAACGGCGCGATCGTTGCGCTCGCTCCGGCCGACGAAGCCGGCCATGTCATTCGGGCAACAGTCGATACGTCCGTCCTCGCGGAGGCCCGTCGGACCTGGCCGATCCAAAACGACCGCCGCCCCGAGGTCTTCCGTTTCCTCCACGACACGCTGCCCTCACGCGGCATCTGAACCGGGCTCGCCGGTCCGCCTTCGCTCGTCCACCATTCGAGAGCGTGATCCAGGTCGCCATGGCGCGACCGGCCGCACACGCTCGGTTCCACTTCAGAGTTACTGCACCGTTCGTACGTGCACTGACCATTCTTTGAGTCGCCCGCACCGGCACCTCGGGGGCAGGAACTTTGGAGCGTTCTCGTGGACCTGGTCGCCCCGGGAGCGACCAGGTCCACAACTACGGCGCGCGTGTAGGCCACTTCCGACGATCGGTTCTCCGCTGGAACGACCGTGCCCCGTAACACCGGGTCGGCGACGCTGCCATGAGCCCGACTCAGGAGGTCAGCTGAGTGAAGTGCAGGAGCGCCCCGCATGGATCCCACACGTGCGTCACAAGCGCTCCCCAGTCCTGCTGCTGCGGCTCGGTCACCCGTGCGTGGCCGAAGTCGCCATCGGCCAGAGCTCGCTCGACATGCCGAAACCACGCACGTGCATCAGCGACCTCGACGACCAGCATCGAGTTCTCGGCCCAGTCTTTGACGTAGTAGTCCTGCAGCATGATCTGGCGACCGCCGAGTGACAGGAGTGCCAGACCTGAGCCGCCGCGAGGCCAGCATCAACGACATTCCCATCAGCGAACTCGAGCGCCGCATCCACGGCCCTCGTACCGAGACCGACCCGACGCCACTGCCGCTCCACTAACGGGGCCCGCCGACCTCGGCATCGAAACCCGCCGCTATCAGCCGATCGACCGCCTTCTCAGCATCGCCAGCATCGCCAGCAGCCAACGGTCACGCCCCGCAATCCCATTTTGCACGGCCGCTTCTCACGGACGACATGATCGACTTTGGCAACTCGCGAGGCGCTCACCGTGATCATCGCTCGGTAGCTAGTGAGGCCATCACGGCGCTGAAGCGTCGTCGACGACCTGACCATCCAACAAGCGAAGCGACCGGTCGGCGAACGCCGCTGCTCGTGGATCATGGGTGGCCATAACAATCGACTGACCTTGATCGGCAAGGTCACGCAACAAGCGGAGCACCTCATCACCGCGCATGCTGTCGAGATAGCTGGTCGGTTCGTCGGCGATGAGGAGTTGTGGTTCGTTGAACAGCGCGCGGGCGAGCGACGTTCTCTGAGCCTCACCCGTGGACAGTCGGCCGGAGAACGCGTCTGCTCGGTGGCCAAGTCCAACCGAAGCAAGCAGGTCTTGCGCTCGCTCTCTCCCGGTCGAGAGCCGCTTCCCTGTCAGCAGCAACGACGACGCCACGTTTTCCCACAACCGCAGCGTTGGAATCAGCTCGACGATCGGCAGAACCATTCCGACGCGCTCACGACGAAACGCAGACCGGTTGCTGTCGCTCATCTGACTGAGTGCGACATCGCCGAAGGTCACCACTCCGGTGTCAGGGACGTCGAGGCCCCCGAGAAGATGCAGCAGCGTGCTCTTGCCACACCCACTCGGCCCTTCGATCGCCACAAACTCGCCGGGCGCGATACGAAGCGACACATCGTGCAGCGCACGCACCGCATCAGACCCAGTCCCGAAGGTTCGATGGAGCGCTACCGCGTCCACCGTGGGGGCCATCGCGTCAACCCTTCAGCGACCGTTTGAGAGATTCAAGTCGCGCTGCCGTGTGATCCATCCATCGAATGTCTGCTTCGAGATGGAACAGCGCGTAGTCGAGCAACGCCTCCTCGCTGTCGGATGCGATCGCTTTCGCTCGGGTCAACTCGCGCATGCGCGCGTTGTGCGTGGAACGTTGGCGCTCGATGATCCGCTTCGCTGGTCGACCAGAGAGCAAGGCAAGGGTGATCTTCAAGAACAGTGTGCTATCGATCGGAGATTGCGCCGGTTCCGGCTCCGCGAACCACTGTTCGAGATCAGTCACTCCATCGTCAGTGATCGCATAGGTCTTCCGTTCCGGGCCCACTCCCGGCTCCCCATCGACTAACTCGACGAGTCCGTCGCGTTCGAGGCGCGCCAAGGTGGCGTAGATCTGACTGAACCGCAAGGGCCGCATTTCGGCGAACAGCTCGTCGTAGGAGCGCTTGAGCTCGTAGCCATGTCGTGGCGACGTTTCCATGAATCCCAAAAGCGTGTGTTGAACACTCACGCACCCATCTTGCCACTCCAGATGAGTCACTAATTCCTCTTCGGTATACCCACCTGGTATAGTTCCCTTCGTGACCGAACTCAAGGCAGTTGAAATTCACCGGCACCATCGTCGAGGCGACGCCGAGATCCGATCAGTCGACGGGATCTCGCTCACGATCCCGGCCGGGTCGTACACGACCGTTACGGGACCGAGTGGGTCAGGGAAATCCACCCTGCTTCAAGTTCTCGGGTTGCTCGACGCTCCAACGTCGGGAAGCGTTCTTCTCGACGGAGCCGATGTCGGCGCACTCGACGACGATGCCCGGGCACAGCTGCGCCGCACGGCCTTTGGGTTCGTCTTCCAATCGTTTCACCTGATGCCCGGTCTCACCGCGTGGGAGAACGTTGCGCTGCCTCGCATGCTCGACGGCAAACGACTCCGCCAGGTTCGCGAGAAGGCTGAAGGACTACTCGCCGACGTGGGCCTCGGACACCGCTCGGATCACCGCCCCGATGCTCTGTCGGGAGGCGAGCAACAACGTGTGGCGATCGCACGAGCGCTGATCGCCGACCCTCAGCTTGTACTCGCCGACGAACCAACGGGCGCCCTCGATCAGGAAAGTTCGGCCACGGTCATCAGCCTCCTAGAGCGGCTGACCGTGGCCGCCGGCCGCACGCTCGTACTGATAACCCATGACCCAGCGATCGCCTCGCGAGGGTCAAGACAAGTGCGCCTACGCGACGGCCGCATTCTGGAGGTCGTCGAACAGTCCGATTCGGATTCCCCGTCAACGATCTCGTCAAAGGTGTAGGACGAAGCGATGGAACGATTCTTCGTCCTCAACCTTCGGCGGCTGCGAGAAAAGAAGCTCCGGACGGCGATATCGATCGTTGGCGTGGCATCCGGCGTCGCGCTGGTCGTCGCCATGCTCTCGCTCCTCACGTCGGTGGACGCCACGGCAAAGTCAACGGTTCAGATTCTCGGAGGTGCGAAGTTCGAGGTCATGTCGC
>JAYSTV010000536.1:0-2309 GCA_043719425.1 Acidimicrobiia bacterium
GGCGAGGCAGTCGACGGGCCCTTGCTGGCCAAGGCCCTTACCGCTGGGTCAGTGGCCGCCTACGGAGCGGTGCTCAAGCCAATCGAGGGCACCATCCTCACGGTGGCCAGGGCCGCGGCCGAGGCGGCCGAGGTATGCGTCGCCGGTGCGCAGTCGGTGTCGGTGCTTGCCGTGGCTGTGGCCGCCCGCGAGGGCGCGGCGGCGGCGTTGGCGCAAACGCCCGAGATGCTTCCCGTGCTGAAGGCCGCAGGCGTGGTCGACTCCGGCGGCACCGGGTTTGTGGTTTTGCTCGACGCGCTGCTGCACCAACTCGACGGACGCGCCATTCCAGAAGTGCTGGCCGCCGGAACGGACCTGGTTCCGGATCTCCTCGCCGACGATGCCTCGCACTCGTTGTCAGCCGGGCGCAAGGGTGTCGAAGAACTGCGCTACGAAGTGATGTATTTCCTCGAAGCGTCCGACGAATCGATTGGTGGATTCAAGGACGCATGGGCGGCCATTGGTGACTCGATTGTTGTTGTTGGTGGCGATGGGTTGTGGAATTGCCACATCCATACCGACGATGTTGGCGCGGCGATTGAGGTTGCTCTCGATATCGGTCGACCGCGCAAGATACGCGTGACCGATTTGCAGGAAGAAGTCGAAGAAGAGCGATGGGTGCGTGAGGCCACGGGTGCGGCGCTTGTCGACGAACCACCGCACGTGCACGAACCGTGCCAGACCGCAGTGGTTGTGGTGTGTAGCGGTGACGGTGTGCGGCGTCTCTTTCACTCACTTGGGGTGCAGCGAGTGGTCACCGGTGGGCAGTCAATGAACCCGTCGACGGCGCAATTGCTCCACGCGGTAGAGGCATGTCCGGCGAGCAGCGTGGTGATCCTGCCGAACAACAAGAACATCATCGCCGTCGCTGAACAAGTAGGCGCGCTTACTTCTAAGCAGGTGCGAGTGATCGGCACGCGTGGCGTGACCGAAGGTCTTGCCGCGGCCATGCAGTACGACCCGCAGGGCGACGTGGAAGCCAACGCTTCTTCGATGCGCTCCGCCGCGGCCGCCGTCGTGAGCGGCGAGGTCACCGTGGCGGTGCGTGACTCCACCTCCGACGCCGGACCGATCTTCGAAGGCGACCATCTCGGGCTCACGCGCGTGGGCGGGATTGTGGTGGTGCAGCGAGAGTTGACCGATGCGTGCACCGGTCTGCTGAGCGTGATTGTCGACGATCATCACGAGATCGTGACGATCATCGAGGGTGATGGCGCGTCGGCCGGCGTGACCCGCCATGTCACGGAGTGGCTGGCCGATCACCGCCCCGGGGTGGCGGCCGAAGTTCACCACGGTGGGCAACCGCTGTACCCGTATTTGTTCGGCGTGGAGTAGCCCCCCGGGGGTCGGGGTCACCGGCGCTCGCTCAACGAGCGCACGAGACCAAACTCGGCCCGGTCAGACCGGTTCGTCAGCCGCGAGCGTGTCGGTGATGGCGAAGTGTTCGGCGAGAACGTTCGACCACTCTTCGGGGGCAACGGGAGTGTCGTCGTGATCGGCGCCCTTGACCCGGAGGCGGAAGAACTCGGAGCGAAGCGTGATCCGTGATCCGTCGGGCGCGCTGGCCCGGGTGGCGAAGGGGCTTGCCGTCCACCAAGTGCCGGCCTCGTTCTGGAGGAACGTGCTGCGAGCGGTGAAGTCGTCGAGTTGGCGCGAGGCTATGGAGATCCACAGCTTGTCGGCCCAGCGCTCGTCGAGACCGAACTCGGACATGACAAAGCCGCCGACATCGGTTCGGATACGCATCCGACGAGGAATGCCGAGGTGCTCGCCAACCCGCAACGGAATCGGGGACATCTGGGCGTCGCCAAAGCCGACGTCGACGAAGAGTCGATCGGGACCCATCCGGACGATGATGGCGCAATGGTCGCGATCGGGGCCCCAACGAGTGCCGTCGTTGACCCTGCACGATACGTAGTCGACGGTGAAGCCGAGCTGACCGAGGAGCCAGCCGAAGGCGCCGTTGAGCTCGTAGCACCAGCCTCCACGGCCGCGTTCGACGATCTTGGCGACCGACGTGGCGGAGTCGGTGCGAACACCACGGTGGTGGAACACGTCGAGGTTCTCAAACGGGACGTTCATGAGGTGCGCCGCCTGGAGCTCGGCCAGGAGTCCTCGGCCGGGTGGCCGACCGGCGATCTCAACCCCAAGTCGTTTCAGATACGCGTCGACGACAGCAGGTTGTTCCACGCCGTCATTCTCCCTCGCCGCGGCCACCCCCGCGGCACGGTCGTCGGTCACCGTGGTCGACCGAGATGTTCGCGTCAAGT
>JAYSTV010000537.1:0-5566 GCA_043719425.1 Acidimicrobiia bacterium
CGCCGCCAGCGAGCCTTCGATCCGGCGATCGTTGGCGCCGTTGACGAGGCGCTCCGGGCGGTCGTCTCCCGCGGCACTGGCGCCGCGGCCGCCGTCTCCGGCGTGGCCGTGGCCGGGAAGACGGGAACGACCAGCAACTTCCGCGACGCTTGGTTCGTCGGCTACACGAAAGGACCCTGCTGCGTCATCGCGGTGTGGGTCGGCTACCCCGACGGCGACCGAGCCATGACCGACGTGGGCGGCACCGGACCGGTCACCGGCGGCGGCCTGCCCGCCAGAATCTTCGCCCAAACCCTCGACGCGGCGCGGGCTACCCCCCGTCGCTGAGCCCGGCCCAGACACCGGCCATGTGGGCGACGGTCAGTCCGGAGTACTGGGAGCCATGGGCTGGTGCGGGTACATCGTTCGACAGACGAAGCACCACGCTTCGATGTCGTCGAGCACTCGCACCTGCTCGCCGCCGACGGTGCCGTCGGGCGGGGTGAGAAGGTACATCCGTTGCACGCTGACCAGGTCGTCGTGACCGGCGCTGGGCGTCGCGCAACTGTCACAGTGCTCCGCTTTTGACATCACCCCACGCTACTGACGGGCCGGGGAATGACAACGGGCCGACGGGTGGTTATGGTGAGGTGACGCCGGGAGCCGTTCGTGCCCTGGACGCCAGGAGAACCGATATGGCTAACGCGCCTCGTTGTCGCCGCATGACCGCCCCCGGTGTGCAGGGCCGCAAGCACGGCCCGGGTGTTGCCCGCGTGGCGATGATTACCGCCTACGACGCGCCGTCGGCCCGCATTGCCCATCGGGCGGGGGCCGACATGATCCTCGTCGGTGACTCCCTCGCCATGGTCGTGCTTGGCTACGACGACACGCTGCAGGTGAGCGTCGACGATATTGCCCATCACACCGCCGCCGTGGCTCGTGGTCTGGCCCAGTCCGAATCGGCTGGTTGTGCAAACGATCGCCCGCTCGTTGTTGGTGATCTGCCGTGGATGAGCTACCACGTGTCGACCGAGGAAACGGTTCGCAACGCGGCCGCACTCATTCGGGCGGGAGCTGGGAGCGTCAAGTTGGAGGGCGGGATCAAGCGTCTGGCGATGATCCGGGCCATTCTCGACGCCGAGATTCCCGTTATGGGCCACCTCGGCCTGACCCCCCAGTCGATCAACGCTTTCGGGGGCTTCAAGGTGCAGGGCAAGGCGGTGGCTGACGCCGATGCGCTCATCGCCGACGCCTTGGCGCTCGAAGCGGCGGGCTGCTTCGCCATCGTGCTCGAGGCGATTCCCGACGCCTTGGCCGAGGCCGTGACCGAGGCCTTGACGATTCCGACGATCGGCATCGGCGCCGGTCCGGCCTGCGATGGCCAAGTTCTCGTGTGGCACGACCTGCTTGGCTTCGAAGACCGCCTGGCCCCGAAGTTCGTGCGTCGCTACGCCGAGCTAGGAATCGCCGCCGAAGACGCGGTAGCGGCCTACGTCCGTGACGTTCGTGATCAGTCGTTCCCGTCGGTGGCGGAGTCCTACGTGGCCTCGCCCGCGTTGCTCGACGCTCTCGGGGCGCGCCGTGGACCGGTGTCGATCGGCGGTCCGAACGACGGTTCGGACTTGGTCGCGCTCACCTACGCATCCGGGTTGGGTGATCAAGCCGAAGAGTTCCTCGCCGGGCTCTACGGTGGGAGTTGATGGACTCTCACAGCCCGGCTGGGGCAACCGACCTCCCGGCAGACCCTCACAGCTCCCGCTCTGTCCGTAGCGTCGTCGCTCTCGCGGCCGCGGCACTCCTCGCCTGCGGAGGCGCCTCCGCGACTACCCCCGATCCGCGCACGTCGGTCGTGGCCAGTGCTCCTGGTGCCCTCGACGGTCTGAAGGCCTCGTCGGTCACGCTGTTCGACGGTTCGGGTGCCTATCGCGAGGTTCGCTTTGCGGTGACTCGGAAGGCGAACAGCAAAGCCAAGGCCAAGAACGTGTTTGAGGGATGTGCCATGCTCGCCGTCGCCGCCGGCGAGCATGCGCAGGGAATGATGAAGCGCACGAACTTCGCCGGCTACGACGCCATGATCTTTCATTTCGACGCCACCACCGACGGGGCGTTCTGGATGAAGACGGTGCCCATGAATCTGTCGGTGGCCTGGGTCGACGGCAATGGGGCGGTCGTGGCCACGGCGGCGATGAAGCGCGAGGGCGACTGCGGTAACACGTGTCCGATCTACTCCCCGGGGGCGAGCTACCGCACGGCCGTCGAGGCCCCGGCCGGCGGATTGAGCCGGATTGGATTGGGTGCGGTCGGTGACGGCTCCGTGTTGGCCTACGGCGGTCCGTGCCGTTCGAAGAAGCGCTGACCTGCGGTAGCCGTAGCAGTCTCAAACACCCACGGCTGCGGCTGCGACGGTCGGCGAGCCGGGCCAACGCGACTAGCTTTATTTCCCGCTCGAAACGAGCACCCTGCTTCGGACCGTCCGGAGCCCCGCACTGCGGGTCCACGGGGAGGTACCCATGCGACCGTATGAGGTCGTCATCATCATCAATTCGTCGCTCGAGGATCAGCAGATCCAGGGCATCGTGACCAAGACCACCGACGCCGTAAAGGCTGGCGGTGGCACCATCGGCCGCATCGAGCGATGGGGTCGGCGCAAGCTCGCCTACGAGATCACCAAGAAGCCCGACGGCTACTACGTGATCATCGAGATCACCGCTGCGCCAACGTCGATCTCAGAGCTGGACCGCGGTCTGCAGCTGACCGACGATGTGCTCCGTCACAAGATCATCCAGGTTCCGGCTGTCGCCGCGGGCCGTTCGCTCGCCGCTCCGGTTCCTCTCGACGAAATCCCGTCGGGCGGCCGTGATCGCGGCAACGACTGACCAAGTTCTGGTTCTGTCACACGGGGTCGTTCACACTGGGAATCGAAAAGTTCCCCGCACCGCAACCACGTAGACACCAGAAGCGAGATCATCATGAGCGGAAATACCATCACCATCATTGGCAACGTGACCAAGGATCCGGAACTTCGGTTCACGGCGTCGGGTCAGGCCACCGCATCGTTCGGCATCGCCGTCAACCGCCGTTGGCAGAACCGTCAAACAAACGATTGGGAAGAGCAAGTTTCGTTCTTCAACGTCGTCACGTGGCGGGAGATGGCCGAAAACGTGGCCGAGTCCCTGCATAAGGGTTCGCGCGTCATCGTCACGGGTCGCCTTGAGCAGCGTTCGTGGGAAACCCCCGACGGCGACAAGCGCTCCGTCGTTGACATCGTGGCCGACGAAATCGGTCCGAGCCTGCGCTGGGCCACGGCCCAAATCGTTCGCAATGAGCGGCGCGCCGGCGACAACGACGGCCCCGGAGGTCCCGGTGGATCCGGTGGATCCGGTGGATCCGGCAACTACAGCGGACCCAGTTCCAATCCTTCTTCTGGCGCCGGACCTGGCCGTCAGCCTTCCACCCCTTCCCCGGCTGCCAGTGGCGGCGGATATGACTACGACGAGGAGCCCTTCTAATGGCACGCAACAACGACCGCGACCGCGGCGCACCAAAGCGCGGACCCAAGCCCAACGACCGTCGTCCGGCCAAGAAGAAGCCGTCACCGATTGTCGAAGGTACCTATGTCGACTACAAGGACATCGTCTTGCTCCGCAAGTTCATGTCCGACCGCGGCAAGATCAAGGCCCGTCGGGTCACCGGTTTGTCGGTCCAGGTCCAGCGAGACATTGCCGTCGCCATCAAGACGGCACGCGAATTGGCGCTGCTGCCCTACGCCACTCGCACGTCAAGTGAGCGCGGTCCGCGCCGCGGACCGCGTCGTGACAAAGACGCCGGACCCGCCGCCGATGGCGCTGGCGCCACCGAGAACGACGTGACGGCCGACGAGGTCGACACCGAAGACGTGGAGGTCTGATCATGGCCAAGGTGATCCTCACCGCCGATGTCAAGAAGTTGGGCAAGCGCGGCGACATCCTCGACGTTGCCGACGGCTTCGCCCGGAACTATCTGTTGCCCCGTCGCCTGGCCATGCCCGAGGCCGCCGGCAGCGTGGCTCAGGCCGAAGCGATGCGTCGTGCTCGTGACCTGCGCGATGCCAAGGATCGTGAGGGCGCGGAGACCGTCGCTCGCACGCTCGTCGGCAAAACCATCACGATTGCCGCCAAAGCCAAGGGTGAGCGTCTGTTCGGCTCGATCCATGTGCCGGAGATCATCGCTGCGGTACAGACCCAGACCGGCGTCGTCCTCGATCGGAAGTCGGTGCGTTTGCCCGACCACCTCAAGACCCTTGGCACCCACGAGGTTCCGGTCAAGCTCCACGACGCCGTGGAGTTCGCCGTCACCGTGCAGGTCGTCGCCGCGTAGTTTGTCGCCGCGTAGTTTGTCGCCCGGCGCGTCAGCGCCGGGATTGCTGTGCCAACGAGCCGCCCTCCGGGGCGGCTCGTTTCGCGTCCGGGATCGTCGCGTTCTGGGTCAGCTGCGCGTTCTGGGTCGGGAAATGCGCGCTCGTGGGACGGAGCTGACCCAACAAACTGAGCTGACCCAGAACGCCCGCTCAGGCGGCCTCCCAGCCACGCTCGGAGAGTCGGCTGCGGATGGTCTGGAGGAGCCATGGCATTCGTGTCGTCGCATGAGTCCAGGTGAATCGGTCGACCGTCCAACCTCCGGTGCGAAGCAGAACGTCGCGCTGGCGGTCTTCGTCGAACCGATCGGCGTGAAATTCGGCGCCGTCGAGGTCGATGGAGTACCGGAACGAGGGCCAGGCGAGGTCCAAAAGCATGACTACTCCGTCGATGTTCACTCGGAAGTTTCGTTGCGGCGACGGAAGTTCGCTGCGATCAACCGCCTCGGCCACGATCCGTTCGAGCTCACTGCCCACCACGCCGTTCTCGTTCGCAATGCTGGCCAGGACCTCGAGAAGCACGTCTGGACCAACCCGCCCCCGGGCTCGACGGCCCAGTGCGTTCTCCCGAAGTTCGGTGATGTCGACGATGTTGCGGCGGACAAAGCCGAAGACGATCGCGGCGAGTTGATTGGGATAGACGACCTGACCGAGATCTCCAAGCGTGCGCATGGCGTCGGTGCTGGGTATCCCGACCCGGCGAAGCGGCATGATCTTGCGCTGGTCCCGAGGTCGATGCAGGACGACGCCTTCGAGCTGGCGTGGGCCGCCGCGCCCGACGGTTAACTCCACGGGGGGCGCGCCGAAGTCAGCTGGCCAACAACCATGTAGGTACGTCGCGCTCCGGTGGGAGGCGACGGCGCCGTCGGGGCACGCCAACACGGCGGCTCGGATGCTGGATTCCAGCGTCCGCGGCGTCGAAACAAGGCCAGCAACGCCAGGATGCAGTTCCTCCAGTTCGCCCGTCTTCAGCCACCGAGACCAGGCCGACGGCGAGACCCCGAACTGTCGAGCCTCGTTTCGGCTGACCACGCCGTGATGGGTTCGTCCAAATCGCTGCAGTCCCACCCGGTCAACGCTCATTGCTCCAGGGTGGCCAATCGAACGAAACGAGTCGAACCCGAAAACAGTTTCCTGCCGGTACCGGCGAAACGGCGCCCCGACCCGCATACTGGGTCAGCTCAGCGTTCTGGG
>JAYSTV010000538.1:0-2306 GCA_043719425.1 Acidimicrobiia bacterium
CGGACGCGATGATCGCCCAAGTTGTCGTTCGACTTCTCCAGCGTGAGCGTCGTCGATTCGTCGCCGAGCGCCACCTGCAGGCAGGCAATTCGGTCCGAGAAGCCGTTCTGCCGAACGTTGCGTACCAGCAGCTCATAGGCGGCGGGTTCCGGCTCGAAGCATGCGGCCCGCTCAACTCGTCCGGCGACGATCAGCCCGATGCTGATCACCCCGATGTTGGCTCCAACGTCGAGCATCACATTGTTGGCCGCAGGTACGAAACCTCGCTCTTGCAGGAAGTCGAACGCCGCAAGGGAATCGTCGAACTCGTGCTGTCGCCAAACGAAGATGTTGCCCCCGACTCCAGTGTCTTTCGTCGACACCGTGAACACGCCCTGACGGGTCTTCGTGGTGACCGTCGGCCGGAACTTGGAGAGGATCTTGATCGCCCTCGCCCGCGCGTGACGCTCAGTGATCCGCTGCGCCTTGCGCAGATAGCCAGACTCAAGCTCGTATGCCATGTGTTCTACCCCTCAGCCACCGGTACTAGGCCGCCAGTATGACCTGAAGATATGAGTTTTCCCAACGAGAGCGTGAAGGGGCGACCTCGAACCGGCAGACATCTCGTGAACCTTGGGAATGCACTATGCGTTGGGGAGTGCACTAGGCGTTGAGGATCGACACGCGCAGGCGCTTGTTGCCCTTGCCCTTTGACTCCGTCCGGTCGACGCGCAATCGCCCGACCTCGGCCGTCGATGCCACGTGCGTTCCTCCGTCAGCCTGACGATCGAGCCCAACGATGTCGACCACGCGGATCTGCGTCACGCTCGACGGGATCATGTTGACTTTGGTGCGGATGAGCTGTGGGTCGGTTTGTGCCGCGGCTTGGGGCAGGAATGAGACCTTGATCGGTCGGTCCGCCTCGAGCTCGGTGTTGACGAGATTCTCGACTGTCTCGGCAAAACCTTCCGGTAGCGGATCAAATGCGAAGTCCATACGCGCGCTTAGCGGTTCCATGTTGCCCCCGGTCACGGCGACGCCCCACTGATTCCAGATCACGCCGCACAGCACGTGCAGCGCAGTATGTGTCCGCATGAGTTCGTGGCGTCGATCCCAGTCGATAAGCATCTCAACGGCCGACCCGACCGATGGAGCTTCGCTGCCCTCGACGAGCGAGTGCCAGACCGTCGTGCCTTGCTTGGTGACGTCGACTACGGCGACACCATCCAGGCTGCCGGTGTCGTGAGGTTGGCCGCCGCCGGTCGGATAAAAGATCGTCCGATCGAGGACGACCCGTGGCCGTGAACCGCTGTCGTCGACGGCGATCACGGTGGCCGCGTCGACGCTCACATATGCATCGACGAGGTAGAGCAGTTCGGTTGGCGGTAGTTCGTCAGTGGACATAGCAACTCACTGCGGGAGGTGGGCGTAGAAAGTCAGCATGGTTCCTTCGGGCGCGACCACGGTGCAGTTGCGATGACCCCATGGCTGATCACTAGGCGCGCTTACGATGACCACTCCTGCGGCTTCGAGCCGATCGTGGGTGATGTCGATCTGGGCCGGCGCGTCGAGCTCGATGCCGACACGGAGTCCATCGTGAGCCATGCGGCTCTCGACGAGTTCTACGCAGCCGCCGGTGGTTAGGCGCAGAATGGCGCCGGACGGCTGGATGTCGTCGGACGGCCATTCTTCGACGACCCCGGCGCCGATGGTGTCGACGTAGAACGCTCGAGACCTGGCAAACGTGGGGGTCGGAACGATGACCCGAAGGTCAGCCACGGGGGAGCACCGACAGAATCAGCTCGGCGATTGCCGGGCCTGAGTCTTCCTGCAGGAAATGTCCGCCGTGAAGCGTGACATGGGGTTGGCCTTCGGTGCCGGGGACAACTCCGAGGAACGCTCGCTCGCCGCCCTTCGTGATGGCATCGCCGTCGCTGAAGGCGCAGATGAAGGGTTTGGTGAACTGCTTCAGGACCGACCATGCAGCCAGGTTTGGCGCCCGGGCAGGATCGTCGGCGCCGGTTGGGACCATCGATGGCAGCTGGCGGGGACCGGCCTTGTGCGCCTCGGTCGGGAAGGGCGCGTCGTAGGCGGCGACTTCGTCGGTGCTGAGCTGGCGACCGCTACCACCGTCGACGATGAAGCCGACGGGGAAGGTCTCGACCGTTTGAGAGAAGTTCTGCCAGGCCAGGAAGGCGTCGGTGGGTTTGCCGTCGCCGGTCGGCAGACCGGTGTTGGCAGCGAACACGACGGAAAATCGGTCCGGTTCCTCGGCGACCAGCCGAAGACCGATCAGGCCACCCCAGTCCTGGCAGAACAGCGTCACG
>JAYSTV010000539.1:0-5558 GCA_043719425.1 Acidimicrobiia bacterium
ATCGTCTCGTGTACTCGGCCGAGGTTCCCGTGAACTGGTGTCCCGGACTCGGCACCATCGTCGCCAACGAAGAGGTCACCGCCGACGGTCGTTCGGACCGCGGCAACTTCCCCGTGTTCAAGCGCAACATGACGCAGTGGCTGATGCGCATCACGGCCTACGCCGAGCGCCTCATCGACGACCTCGATCTCGTCGATTGGCCGGAGCCCGTGCGTCTCATGCAGCGCAACTGGATCGGTCGTAGCTTCGGTGCCCGCGTGAGTTTCGCCAGCGCAGCCGGCGATATCGACGTGTTCACGACGCGGCCCGACACGCTGTTCGGCGCGACCTTCATGGTGCTTGCCCCTGAACACGAGTTGGCCAGCGCGCTTACTACCGACGCTTGGCCCGCCGAAACCGACCCAAGGTGGACCGGTGGTTACGCCACGCCGGTCGAAGCTATCCACGCATATCAATTGGCCGCCGCCGCCAAGACCGAAGTCGATCGCCAGATCGAACTGAAAACAAAGACCGGTGTCTTCACCGGGTCCTTCGCCACGAATCCCGTCAACGGCCGGCCGGTACCGGTCTTCATCGCCGACTACGTGCTCATGGGCTACGGCACCGGCGCCATCATGGCCGTGCCCAGCGGTGATCAGCGAGACTTTGAGTTCGCCCGCCAGTTCGGTCTGCCCATTGAGGCCACGATTCGTCCGCCCGACGCGTGGTTCGCCGAGCACCACATCGATCCGTCACTCGACTGTGACACCTGGCCGACGGCCTATGCCGGAGACGGTCCAGCGGTGAACAGCGCGAACGAAACGCTCACCCTGAACGGGATGGGTAAGGCCGACGCCATCGCGGCGATCAATGCGTGGCTTGAGCAACAGAACCGCGGTCACGGCACCGTTCAGACGAAGCTGCGTGACTGGCTGTTCAGCCGTCAACGGTACTGGGGTGAGCCGTTTCCGATTGTGCACGACGAGATCGGTCCGATCGCCGTCCCCGAATCGATGCTGCCCGTCGACCTTCCCGACACGGACAAGTTCGCGCCCCGCAGCTTTGATCCCGACGACGTGCAGAGCGAACCGGAGCGCCCGCTCGACCGTTTGACCGAATGGAAGAACGTCGCCCTCGATCTCGGGAATGGCAAAGGTAAGCGCACGTATGTTCGCGAGACGAACGTGATGCCGCAGTGGGCTGGTTCGTGCACATACTATTTGCGATACATCGACCCCACGCTGGTCGAGGCAGTTACCGTGGGCGAGAACGAGCGTTACTGGATGGGGGAGCGCGGCGTCGATCTGTATGTCGGCGGCGTCGAACATGCGGTGCTCCACCTGCTCTACAGCCGCTTCTGGCACAAGGTCCTGTTCGACCTCGGCGTGGTCGGTACGCCGGAGCCGTTCGGTCGCCTCTTCAACCAGGGGTATATCCAGGCCTACGCATACACCGACGCCCGCGGTATCTATGTCGAGGCGACGGAAGTCGAGGAGCGCAACGGCGAGTTCTTCCACCACGGCGAGAAGGTCAACCGCGAATACGGCAAGATCGGCAAGAGCCTGAAGAACATGGTCTCACCCGACGATATGTGCGAGGCCTACGGAGCTGACACTCTTCGTCTCTACGAGATGTCGATGGGCCCGCTGGAGCAGTCGAAGCCATGGGACACGCGTGCCGTGTCGGGCGCTCATCGTCTCCTGCAGCGCGTGTGGCGCGTGGTCGTCGACGAAGACTCGGGCACATCGCGCTTCGTGGACACCGAGCCGACCACTGAGGATCTCGTGATCCTGCACAAAACGATCGATGCGGTGCGCGCCGCCATGGACGACCTGCGCGTGAACACCCCCATCGCCCGCATCACCGAGCTCACGAACCATCTCACGTCGACCTATCCGAACGGTGCGCCGCGAGCTCTGGCCGAACCGCTCGTGCTGCTGATCGCTCCCTACGCCCCGCATCTCGCCGAAGAGCTGTGGTCCCGTCTGGGTCATCCGCACTCGCTGATCCGTGAGCCGTTTCCCGTCGCCGACCCGGCGTACCTCGTGGCCGAAACGGTCGAGATCCCTGTGCAGGTGAATGGAAAGGTACGCGCGCTTCTTACCGTGGCGACCGATGCCGATGCCGCCACGCTCGAAGCGGCGGCGCGTGCCGATGCCAAGATCACGGCCCAGCTCGATGGCAAGACGATCCGCAAGGTGATCGCCGTGCCCGGCAAGATGGTCAATTTCGTCGTGTCGTGAGTGGGCCCCGCGTGTCTGCGGCGGGGATGAAGCAGAGTCAATTTCGTCGTCGGCTGAGCGAACGCGTTGGGCGCCGCCAATCTGATCGACCCGCGCACTACCGTTGGGCTCGTGAAACGAGCCTTTTTCCATCGTTCCCTCTACCTCGCCGGCGGTTTGGCGATCGTGGCCCTAGCGGCGTCGTGTTCGAAGGGCGTGGCGACCCCGGCCACGATCATTGAAGACACGTCGATTGGCTACGCCACCGTGACCAGCGAGGCGCCGTCGACCGTGGCTCCGATCGTCACCATCGCGCTGACCCCGCCGAAAGACGCCAAAGCCTGCCCGGCGACCGACGGCTCAGCACCCCAGAAGCGCAAGTTCACCGCCGAGCCACCGCTGTGCATCGACGTGAAGAAGTCCTACCAGGCCACGATGGAAACGTCGGAGGGCACCATGGTCTTCGACCTTCTCGCGTCACGTTCGCCGAGGACCGTGAACAGCTTCGTGTACCTCGCCCGTCAGAAGTATTTCGACGGGCTGACCTTCCACCGGGTCGTAAAAGACTTCGTACTGCAGGGCGGCGATCCGCTCGGCACCGGAGCAGGCGGACCGGGCTACTCCTTTGCCGACGAACTGCCCAAGGCGGGGGAGTACAAGGTCGGGTCGCTGGCCATGGCGAACTCGGGTGCGAACACCAACGGCAGTCAGTTCTTCGTGATCTCGGGTCCGAACGGTGCTTCGCTGCCGCCGAGCTACGCCTACTTCGGTCAGTTGGTGGCCGGCAAGGGTGAAGACGTGATCAAGAAGGTCGACGCGTTGTCACCGTCGGGCGACGGCCCGCCGACCAAGCCGGTGAAGATCGTGAAAGTGACGATCACCGAGAAGTAGCGAAGTAACGCTTCGTAGGCGAAAGGGGTCGAACTGACGTGCCGAGTTTTGCGCCCCAACGCCACCTCCGGACCCTGGCCGAACGCTTCGTCGAAGGGTCCGCTCGGGGAACGCTCACCGTGTACCACGGCGATGTTGGCGAGACCGTGCCGTGGTCAACCGTGCACGACGACGCGCTCGTGTTGGCCGCTCGGCTACGCGACCTCGGGCTCGGCATTGGTGCCCATATCGCCATCCTCGGTCCCACGTCGCGCCGCCTCGTTACCGCACTGCAAGCCGTGTGGCTGATGGGCGGATGTACTGTCGTTCTCCCTCTGCCGATGCGGCTCGGATCGCTCGACGAGTTCACCGCGCAGACGCGCGTTCGCATTGCCAACGCGGACTGCGCCGCAGTGTTGGTGGCGTCGGACTTTGCTCCGTTCTTTGTGGCCGAGGAGGGAGATCCGCCGGTGATCGTTCTCGACGACGCTCTTTTCGCGCCGCTCGACGGTTCGCCGTTTTTCATTCCGTCGATCGATCCGTCGTCGTTGGCGATTCTGCAGTTCACCAGTGGCTCCACGTCGATGCCGAAGGGCGTGATGTTGCCCCACGCGCAGGTGTGCGCGAATCTCGATGCCATCGCCCACGGGGTGGAACTCGATCGCACCACCGACGTGGCCGTATCGTGGTTGCCGCTCTATCACGACATGGGTTTAATCGGACTCCTGCTCACCCCGATGACGACGGGTACCTCGCTCGTGCAATGCGGGCCGCAGGATTTCCTTGGGGCGCCAAGTCGTTGGATGCGGTGGATCTCCGAGCATCGAGGGTCGCTCACCGCCGGGCCCAACTTCTCCTATGTACTTGCTGCCCGATCGTTGCACCGTGAGCCCCAGCTTGATCTGTCGTCGCTGCGTATGTCGTTGAATGGGGCCGAGCCGGTCGACCCGTCAACGGTCGACGCGTGGCTCGACGCTGGCGCGCGTCATGGCCTCTCACGGGGCGCGGCGTTCCCTGCGTTCGGCATGGCCGAGCTCACGTTGGCGGGGGTGTTTCCGCCCGTCGGCCGCGGCCTGGCGACGGACACCGTCGACCTCGCCGCGCTCGAGACGGAACGCTTCGCCGCCCCTTCGACCATCGGCATGGCCGGCGCGCGCACGTTCGTGAAGCTCGGACGCGCCGTCGACGGACTGGAAATTCGGGTGGTCGATCCCGAGGACGGTCGCCCGCTTGTCTCACGTGAAGTTGGCGAGCTTGAGTTCCGCGGAACGAGCGTGACGCCTGGCTACTACCAGCGGCCCGAGGCCACCGCCGAGGCGTTTCGCGGTGAGTGGCTGCGGACCGGCGACCTCGCCTATCTCGTCGACGGCGAACTGGTCGTATGTGGACGTAAGAAAGACGTAATCATCGTCGGCGGCCGCAACGTTTGGCCCGAAGACATCGAGCGGGCCGTGGCTACGGTCGACGGTGTGCGACCGGGCAACGTGATCGCGTTCGGCGTGGCCGGTCGGGCCGGCAAGGAAGAAGTGATCGTGGTCGCCGAGACGAAGTCCTCGCCCGATGAACACGAGGTGATTCGCAGGTCCGTTGCGGCGCGAGTTCGTGACGCGGTCGGCCTGCCGGCCCACGAGGTCGTGCTCATCGCTCCGTCGACGATGCCGAAAACATCGTCCGGCAAGCTCCAGCGCTCAGCCTGCAAACAGCAGTACCTGGCCGGCGCGCTGGCGTCGGTCTTGGTCTAATCGTTCGGATTCACGAGCACGGCTTGGCGCTGCTCGATGGTGACGGGGATGTCGGTGGTCGTGGTCAGCGTCGGTGGAATGGCGCCACCGATCAGGGCTGGCGGCACGTCCGTCACGTAGTCAAGATCCCAGATGATGGCGAGCCGGGTGTTGTAGTTGTCGGCGTTGTTCGGCGGCACGTCGGTGTAAAGGTGCCAGCAGCGTTGTGATTTGGCCAGGTCGGCTTGGCTGCGGGTGCGGACACGGCGGCCCGGTCCTTGGCAGCGGGCTGGGGCATGGCCGTCGGCGGGGTCGAAGGTCAGGATTCTCGGCGTGGCTGTCAACGTCAGGAAGTAGACGCCGTCGGTGGTGGTTGTGGTGATGGGTTCGTAGTTCGAGGCGGCGAAGAAAGTGGGAAGGCCGACGAGGTTGATCTTTCCCGGTTGCTCGAGAGGCGGGGAGAGCATGGGCTCCGGCAACGGGACTTGGGCGAGCGCCGGCGGAACGAGAGCGCCAAGGTTGGGTTCGGGCTTGCGAGGCGGTGTGGTCCGGGTCGGGATGGTGTCGCCGGGACGGCATTCGCCGATGGTCAGGGTGGCGCACCCATCGTTGCGTCGAAGGTTCCCGTTCGTGCAGCCCCAGAACGAGCTCGGGTCGGTACCGCCGCCGGTATTGATACAGGTTTCGCGGTGCACGAACGGCCGCAGCGTGCGTGGGGTCTTCTTGCTGATCGTCCGCACCTCTCCCCGCTCCGTCGACGCGGACC
>JAYSTV010000540.1:0-2304 GCA_043719425.1 Acidimicrobiia bacterium
AGCACGATCACGACTGCGGCCGAGTGAGTCGCTACTGGCCGTAACCCTTGGCCAACAGGTCAATGAGCACGCCGTTGGTCCAGCCGAAGCCCTCTTGCACGGCGTACTCACCGCCGCGGGCGCGTCGTCCTGGTACCTCCACGTCGTATTTCT
Organism: Acidimicrobiia bacterium; assembly: GCA_043719425.1. Taxonomy (GTDB): domain Bacteria; phylum Actinomycetota; class Acidimicrobiia; order Acidimicrobiales; family JANYDT01; genus JANLQX01. The sequence goes on from JAYSTV010000540.1 coordinate 154, forward strand.
CGAGCAACGTTCCGTCGGCGTCAAAGCCGGCTCGACACGTGGCGATCCACCGATTCGCGACCGTGGCCGCGTCGTCGGCAAAACCGTAGGCGCGCAGACCAATCACAGCCCACCAGTGCAGTGGGGCCCATCCGTTCGGAGCGTCCCACTGTTCCCCACTCTCGAAGAGCGATGTGCGCAAACCGCCGGGCGCGAGAAACTTCTCCATCAAAGTCGTTCGCATGGTGGCCGCCTGCGGGGCCGTGGCGATTCCTTCGGACAGCGCCGTCACCCCAGCAAGGGTCAGCGACTCTCGCCGCGTCCCCGAACCGACATCGAGGTCGCAGAACCAGCCGGCTCCGGGATCCCAGCAGAACTGCTGCAGTGCGAGACGTCGGGCATCGGCCCGCCCAGTGAAGTCGGTGGCAATCGTTTCGTCACCGGCCCAACGAGCCAGGTCTGCGATCGTCCACTCCAAGCGCATGAGGAGCGCATTGAGATCAAACGGGATGATCTCCGCTGTCTCGATTGTGCTGAGGTCATCTGGGAACTCGCACCACCGAGACGAGAAATCCCAGCCAGAAGCTGCTGCGGCACGAAGACTGCGAAACACCGTCGCTCCCCCTCCGCACATGGTCTGCGTGTCCTCGGACAACGCCTCCGGTCGCGCCGTGTCGAGGTCGTCCCAGTAGCGAGCCCACTCATCGCCGTGTGCCGAGACGACGCGCTCGCCACTCGTCCAGTACTCGTGCTCCAGCAGCAGCGCCGGGAGATACCAGCGACCGTCAATCCCGGCATCAGTAAGCGCGTTTACCATCGCCGCCAACAAGGGCGGCTGGCTGCGGCTTGCCAGATACGTCCGGCTGCCATTTGGTATGTGCCTATATCGATCGAGAAGGACAACCAAATTGTCGACCATCCCCCGGAACAACTCGGTTCGACGATGAGCCAGCAGGCCGAGCCCGGTGAAGTACGTGTCCCAGTAGAAGAGCTCCTCAAACCGACCGCCGGGAACCACATACGGATTCGGTAGCGGTTCGAGCGAGCTACCTGGCGGAGGATTCTCGCTCGAACGAATCAGCGAATCCCACCGAGTAGCCAGATAGTCATCGAGCGACAAGGTCGCCCGATACGACGGACCCGACGACCCTCGAACGTCGAATCGGTCGAGCACAAACGCCCGAAGCTCCACCGTGCTCATGGGCCCAGAAGCGGCGAACGCTCTCGCAATGGCCGCTTCGTCGCCCCGAGGCACGGCATCCACGAACGTCTTCGAATCAGGGAAGACCCCGCCGAGCTGCACGGCTCGGAAGAGTTCGCCCTCGGTGGTGATGCCCATGGCAATCACCTCGCCTTCGGGATCGGACGCACCGTAACGCCGGCGCGCTGCAGCACGGCTTTGGCTTCGCCAATGGTGTGCTCCCCGAAGTGGAAGATCGATGCGGCGAGAACGGCGTCGGCCCCACCGATCACGGCACCGTCGACGAGATGCTCGAGCGTACCCACGCCCCCGCTGGCGATGACCGGAATGGGCACCGCGTCAACGACCGACCTGGTCACGTCGAGATCAAACCCATCGCGAGTTCCGTCGCGATCCATCGACGTGAGCATGATCTCGCCCGCGCCTCGACGAGCGACCTCACACGCCCATTCGACGACATCAATTCCGGTGGGCGTTCGCCCGCCGTGCACGAACACTTCCCACCCGGCGCGCCCATCGGACCACCGGCGGGCATCGATGGAAACCACCACGCACTGGGCGCCGAACTCGGTCGACATCCGGTCGATGAGGAGCGGATCGTCGACCGCGGCCGAGTTCGTCGATACTTTGTCGGCGCCGGAGCGAAGGAGGCGCCGGGCATCGTCGACCGTCCGCACGCCTCCACCGACGGTAAGCGGGATGAAGACTGTCTCGGCCGTCCGAGCCACCACGTCGTAGACGGTTTCGCGGTTGTCCGACGAGGCGGTGATGTCCAGAAACACGATCTCGTCGGCACCCTCGGCGTCGTAGCGCGCGGCCAGCTCCACGGGGTCGCCCGCGTCGCGTAGGCCGACAAAGTTGACGCCCTTCACCACCCGACCGCGGTCGACATCAAGACAGGGGATCACCCGCACGGTGTGCACCCGACCACCGTAGTGACCGAGCCCGGCCGATCACGCGCCAAGCTGGTT
>JAYSTV010000055.1:0-10458 GCA_043719425.1 Acidimicrobiia bacterium
AGTCACCGCCGACGATGTGAGCGATCACGTCGTGCAGATCGACCTCGACATGCCGATGTCGGAGATCCGAGCCGAGCTCTCCAAGCACCCCGTCAAGACGCGGCTGTCCCTCAACGGCACGATCGTGGTCGGCCGTGACATCGCCCACGCGAAGTTGAAGGAACGGCTCGATGCCGGACAGGGATTGCCTCAGTACCTGAAGGATCGCGCGATTTACTACGCGGGTCCGGCCAAGACCCCCGAGGGCATGGCGAGCGGATCGTTCGGGCCGACCACGGCGGGACGAATGGATTCCTACGTCGACGCGTTCCAGGAGGCCGGCGGTTCGCTCGTGATGCTGGCCAAGGGCAACCGCTCCAAGGCCGTGACCGATGCCTGTGCCAAGCATGGCGGTTTCTATCTCGGTTCCATCGGCGGCCCGGCGGCGCGGCTCGCGCAGGACTGCATCACGCGCGTCGAGGTGCTGGAGTATCCGGAACTTGGTATGGAGGCGATCTGGGAAATCGACGTGCACGACTTCCCCGCCTTCATCGTGGTCGACGACAAGGGCAACGACTTCTTCCAGTCCGTGAGCCGCCCCGTCTCCATCGGCAAAAAGTAGGAGGGTGGCCCGATCTGAGCGCTCAGCCGGTTGATCTGCGCGGTCGCTGGGCGAGCCAAGCGCAGGCCTGCCCTACGCTCGGCGGCGATGACACGCAAAGGATTCACCACGTTTGGGGTTGGGGCTACGGCCCTCGACGCCTTCGATCGCCCGTTGGCGCCGCTACCCAGCGGCATCGTGACCGTGCAGGAAATCGCGGTGCCGGACGGCATGAATCCGTCGAAGCTCGGCACATGGATTCAACGCCTCGCGCTCGATGGCACGATCGCCGACGAGGCGCCCACCGAACACCACGTGCACATACGAACGGCGGCGGGAGCTCTCGATGATCCCAACGTGGTCCTTGCGCTCGACATGACGGGCAACCCCGCCGGCGACAAGATGCGTGAACGGATGAAGGCGGCCGACGGCGAATCCGCGTTCCTCCTCATCGGAATTACGGCCGCTCAATAGATCTCGGGCGATACGTTGAATACATGACGATTTTGCCGGAGACGAAAGACTGGACGTGGACGATCTCGGGGGCGTGTCCTGACTGCGGCTACGACGGTCCCAGCTTCGACCCGGCTCGCACATCGGCGGCCGTTCGCTGGCTGGCCGCGAACTTCCCCGCCGCGTTGGCCGCCCACCCGATCCCAAGCGTGCGCCCGAACGAATCGACATGGGCGCCCGTTGAGTACGCATGTCACGTTCGCGATGTGTTTCGGCTTTACGAGTATCGACTTGGACTCATGCTGAACGACGACAATCCGACGTTTCCGAACTGGGATCAGGACGAAACCGCGATCGCCGATCGGTATCTCGACCAGGACCCCGCGGTCGTCGGTGACGAGCTCGCCCAGGCTGGGCATTCGCTCGCCCTCGCCTTCGACGTGGTGCGGCCGGACCAATGGCTCCGGACCGGTACAAGATCCGATGACAAGCACTTCACCGTCGCTTCCTTCGCTGTGTACATGGTCCACGATCCCGCGCATCACTATTGGGACATCACCGGCGCAGCTCCCGCGCTTCCGTAGATCGTACAAATTTGAAATACATTGTGGGGAGGGTCGGTTGAAAGCAGCATGACCACAACCACCATCCATCGAGCCGAAGACCGGCTGCAGACCCGACTGTCGTGGCTCCAGGGCCGACACTCGTTCAGTTTCGGCGGACAGTACGAGCCGGGCAACGTCGGCCACGGGCTGCTCCTCGTGAACAACGACGACCTCATCGCCCCGGGCACTGGCTTCGACACCCATCCACACCAGGACATGGAGATCGTCACGTGGGTGCTCGAAGGCGAACTCGAGCACAAGGACTCCGAAGGCAATCGCGGCTTGCTGTATCCGGGCCTGGCCCAACGCATGTCCGCCGGCACCGGCATCTGGCATTCGGAGAAGAACTTCTCCAAGGAGAACCGCGTCCATCTCGTGCAGATGTGGGTGCAGCCCGACACCGAACGTATCCAACCCGGCTACGAACAACTCGACATCAATGCCGAACTGGCCAAGGGCGGCCTCGTCCCGATCGCGTCCGGCGCTGGACATGAAGCAGCCATTGCCATCCGGCAACGCGGAGCCGTGCTGTGGGGTGCTCGTATGCGCGCTGACGAAACCATCACTGTGCCCGATTCGCAGTTCGCGCACGTGTTCGTCCCCAAAGGCACGGCTGCTCTCGACGGCACCCCGCTGCTTACCGGCGATGCGGCTCGCCTCTCCGAGGCTGGTTCTCCGACCATCACGGCAGGTCCCGAAGGTGCCGAGATCCTGATCTGGGCGATGGCCGACTGAGCGTCAAAGCGGCGCGGCTGAGGCCCTGTTCGCTATCCACGAACAACTGCCGGAAGGCCGGGCGCCCCACCGTGAGCTCCGTCGAGCAACAGCGTCACCTGTGCGACATAGGTAACCGGTTTCGCGGATTGCCGTTGCCGCTTGATTAGTGCAGGATCAAGGGTCAGAACGAGCGAGGATTCGGCCCCTCCGATGCCAACCGGCATGCATTGCTCATTGCGCTGTTGAGCGACGGTTCCTTTGCGAACTTCGGCCCGTACCAAAACGCAGGAACCGGCTCCTGCGGTGACGGCCCAACGAAAGGTGACTCTCGTTCCGGAAACTGTTGCTTTCAGCTTTGGCTGCCACGCTGCGTCGAGCGGCGGCGGGGTGTTGATGTCGACAATAGTCTGACCACCGATCGTATCTGTCTGGTACAACACTGATCCACCGCCTGGTTCGTTTGCCCGAAGACAAGCCGAACTGGGTGGCTGCACCACCGTGCAGAGGGTCGTCGACGCCGGGCCCGCCGGTGCCTCGTAGAACTTCCACTGATGCGTCTTGTACGTCTGCTGCACATACTCGGCGCCAGCGGGCAACGTGGCGTAAAGCGTTTCGCCGCATTGGAAGTTCACCCACCACACTTCAACTGTTGTCGTCCCCTTGTTCCGAAACGTGACGTCGGCGCGGTCGGTTCCTCCGCCGGGAGTGCACGGACCATTTCCAAGCCGAGTTCTTTGATTCCCAGCACCGGGAAACACTGGCGTCGGATTCGCCAACGCAGCCGCTACCGTCGTGGGAGCGGCGGCCGGTTGGGTTGTCGTGACGCTTGAGGGATCACCAAATTCAATTCGCGTCTGCGAGCCGATTCGTTCTTCTTTCAACAGTTTCCCCGTGCCGACTTCATAGAATCGCCACAGGTGTGAAACGTAGGTTTGCTGAAGATAACTGCCGCCACCACGGACGGTGCTGTAGAACGTTTCGCCGCATTGGAAGTTGACCCATCGAGCCTCCACCGATGTCGTTCCAACATTGGCGAATTCCACCGTGCGGGCATTGAATCCTCCACCCGGGTCGCAGGCCTGCGCCGAAGCTGGCGTTGGTCCAGCGGTCAGCAGGCTCATCCCAACGGCAGCCAGGCTGGCGAGCGCGGCGGCGACCAGGCGAGTTCGAAGCCGGTGCTCGGCAAAGCTGAAATCTCGTGGTGACCTACCGAGACCGATTCGATCCATGTTGTGTGTTCTCCCGAGGTTTGTGCCGAGCGCCGGCGCCGAGCGGTACTCGGTCCCATCGAGTGTGGGGAGAGCAGGTTGTCGTTTGGACTCCAAATGGGCGCGCGATGGTCTCCATCGAGCGTTCAGGGGTGGTTGAATGTGCGCGGGACGGATCTCAAGTCGGGAAATTTCACGTCGGTGACCATGGCTATCTATCAACCATTGAGCGAACACCAAGCCGCGCCCGAGGTCTTTGTTCTGGGCACCTTGCGCCTGCGATCCAAGTCGCCTTCCCAGCACATCCGACTGCTCCTGAGCGCCCTTGTGGCAGGGCGACCGCATGCGGTTTCGGCCTCAGTGTTGGGCGAGCTGATCTGGGGTGAGGAGTACCGCTCGGGATCACTGCGGGTACTGGTTACTCGGGCTCGTTCGGTCCTGCGTGAAGCAGCGACGCAGGCCGACATCGTCGTGTCGGGCTCCGGGTACCAATTGGCCGGACCGCTGAGCACAGATGCCGACCTCCTGCAATCGGTCGTGGCCGCGGCCGGCAGGAGCCCAAGTGGTTTTGTCGGCAAAGACGCAGCATTGAGAGCAGTTCTGGACTTGTGGTCCGGCCGCCCGTTCGACGACATCGGCGAACACCCGCTGGCCGTATCGGTTCGAGCACGTCTTGATCAATCGCGCCTGAGCGCCGAAGCATTGTTAGTGCTTGCCACGGAGCATTCAGGGCGCGTTGGCGAAGCGCTGGAATTGGTATCCAGCTACCTCGCGGAACATCGTTTCGATGAAGCTCTCGTTCACCATGCGATGCGACTTCATATGCGCCTGGGTCGTCAAAGCGAGGCGATCCAAACGTTTCGGTTGTATGAGCGAATTCTTGGGGAAGAGCTCGGCCTCGTTCCTTCCCCCAACCTCAAACATCTCGAAAGCGCGATTCTGCGCCATGAGCCTTTCCCTGAAGATCATGCTTTTCCAGACCGGCGCTTCGCACAGCCCGCAGTGCGCGGCAAAGCACTAGTACGCGCGCTTCGGTCTCGCAGTAGTACGGGCCCGGTATCTACATTCCAATTGATAGGCCGCACCAACGAGTTGGCCACTCTGCAAGCGCTCCTCGCTGAGCGACGCCTGATCACCGTTATCGGGCCCCCGGGCGTAGGCAAGACCCGACTTGCGACCGAATTGGCGCACCAGTGGCCGGCAACGGTGGTGTGGGTCGATCTAGCCGTCCACGAGCAGTCACAAGTCGTGGAGGCAATCGCAAGTGCCCTGGGATTGAGTTGGGCGGCTGAAGTCGATCTCATCAACCGGATTGTCCACGAATTGAGTTGTCGCGAAACGTTGCTCATCGTGGACAACTGTGACAAAAGTTCGGAAGTAGTTCGCGAGATCTGCGAGGCAGTCATTGACACATGTCCAGCGGCCAGCATCGTGTGCACGAGCAGGACATCGCTTGGTGCGCGGAAAGAAGAGCTGATGGTCCTGCGTGGGCTGTCGCAGGAGGACTCCATCGCGTTGCTTCGCACTCGCAGCAGCCCACGAACCTCGCCAGGGTGGCAAGAGTCAGATTGGCATGCCGCAGTGATGAGCTGCGATGGTCTTCCGTTGGCCATCGAACTGACCGCAGCGTCGATGCAGTTGGGAACACTGCCCCTGCTCAGCCGACCTCAGACAGCTCGACAAGCCCTGGACGTCACGTTCTTCGACTCGTTCAAGCGCCTCGGCGAAGTGGAACAGGCCCTCCTCGCTCATCTCGGCATCCTGTCTGGCCCGTTCGACGTCGAGGACGCAGTGGCACTGCTGGAGAACGAACGTAGTGGGCCGCTTGTCCGACGAGCCGAACTGCAGCCAGCAGATCGACGTCGGGTTCGCCAAGCATTGTCGAGCCTCGTTGAACACTCGTTGGTGAGCTGCGAACATAACGGATCGGCTTCGTGGTTTCGCCTCCTCGAACCAATCCGGGAATTTGCGCTCGACCGATTGGAGGCTGCCGGGAGACGGCCTAATGCTGAACAACGCCACGGTGAGGCACTCCTCCATTCGGTGAAGACCGAAGCCACTCGGCTCTGGGGGCCGGATGAAGCCCTCGCGGTCGATCGTCTGGAGCGGATCGACGGTTTGATCCTTGGAGTGCTGCGCAGAGGCGGCGCCGAACATGTTGGCGCGCCGAACAGGCTCGGCCACCTGAAGGTGGCCATGGATCTTGCTGTTCAGCTGAACGACCACGCATTTATGCGTTCTCATGACCTCTACTTTGCGGCCTCCGGCCGCTTGGCGATGCTTGAGGAGGCACCGTCCGCCGCATCGTATGGTGACGTTTTAGGAGGCCTGGCCATTGCTGCGTGGGCTCGAAGCGACCCTGCCTTGGCGCAACAACATGCGAACGGGTCTCTCACGTGGTCTCGGCAAGCAGGGGTTATCGATTCGCGCTGGGCGTTGAACGCGCTGATGGCCGTCGAAGGAACGAATGGTATTTCAGAGCGAGCGATCGAATTCTTCGGCAACGTGCTGGCCTGGAACAAGGCCCACGGTCATGACGGACACTTCTCCACGATGTTGGTCACGATGGCGTTGGGTCATGCCCATCACAATGATGCCGTGACAGGGCAAGCTGTTGCCGCCAACGCCCTTCGCCGAGCTTTGGCGACCGGTAGCCCGTCATCGATTGCGTGGGCAGAATATGCGTGCGGGTACACAGCAATTGCCGCCGGGCAAGACGGTGCGGTCGAGCAGCTTCGGGTTGCGATCGAGCGGGCCGGATCGGTCCGCAATACGTGGGTACAGGGAATGGCGATGTCTGCGCTGGCGATCGCGTTGTACCGAGACGGACAGTGGGAAGAAAGTTCGCAGCTTTTGGTGAGTTTGATGGACCATTGGCGACGGGCCAACCTGGTCGGGCAATTGGGATCGAGCGCCGCCCTGCACGCACTAGTGGAAATGTCCATGGGGCACGCCGAGGTTGCGGCGCAATCGTTCGCGATTCATCAGGGTGTTGGGATGCAGCACCCGTTGCTCGAGCACGAGGCTGTGCAACTCAAGCATCTCGCTCGTCGCTTGCCGTCACTCACGCAGTAGGCGTGACCCCTTTTGCGTTGTCGCACAACCACAGTTCAATTATGTTGCGTTCCCAGTCGGCGTAGCCATCCAGTTTCAACTCGCCTAGCGAAGGATGAGCAGAGCGTGCTAGCTCGCTGGGCGGGGTTGCCCTATCGGCCGCGGGCCGTCTGGGTTTCACCTCGCTCACTTTGGTCATATCCCGGTATGGTCGGCCGAAGTCGTTCTTGGTGACCGACTTCTCTACGAATCGACCGGCGCGGCGAGCCAACCAGGACCGCGGGCGCCCCCCCTTCGCGGTGGCGGAAACGCCTGTGCACGCCATGATCCGAATGACGCCCTGGGCGCGGTCATGGGCCCATAACCGAAATGGTGAAGCGCGTTCAGTCGATCGTAGGGTGCCGACGCAGAGAGCCTCGTTGGCGGTTAACAAGCATCCAGGGGGCGCCGCACTCTCGCCGAGCGCAAGAAACACGTCCTCTGCGAGGGGCGCCAGGGGACGTGGTAGCCCATCGCGGAAACCGAGAATCATCGATTCCATCAGACGAGTGCCAACCATGTTGCGACGCCGCTGACTTGCTCGCAAGGCGTCCGCGGCCTTCTTGGCGTCCGTATACGACAGTAGCTTCCCATCACAACAAACCGATTCAACCGGAACTCCCAGCACGACCGCGACCGCCATCCATGCCTTGACATAGGCATCCCGTTCTGCCTTCCATTCTTCCCCGAGGGCCCCCTCTTTGGCAAACTCTTCGATTGCTTCGATGACGGTCACACAGAAACTAAATGCCGACCCAAGCGTGTCCTCAAGATTCAGCCATTTTGAATCGGCTGGCGCGGGCCAAGGTTTCCCCTCTGCGTGGAGCCGAACCTGGTAGTGCATTTGCCGAAGTCCAGCCAGTGAAGTCAAAGCGTCGACTCCCTTCCCGTCGCGTCGTTCGCCCCACCATTGCGGGTCTTCCCCGTTTCGCCCGAACAAGTCCAAGAGGAATTCCGTAGTTTGACCGGTACGAGCAACGGGATCGTTCTGCAAACCGCTCTTGAGTCCCAGAAGGGTCACGCCGTCGGCGCCGGCATAGTCGTCCGGCAAAGATCGGACGAAGAGCAGAGACAGAATGATCCATTGCCACTTGTGAAACACCATCGCCGCCGCTTGCAAATCCGCTTCCGTGAACAAACCTTTGAGATCAACTACCAGCCGATTTCGAGTTTCCGTAGTTACATGATTGACGGCGATTCGCCGTGAAGCAATAGGCCTTCCGTCACCGTGCAACATGAGCTGATCGACCATGTACTTGAGATGAGCGGTTCTGCGAGGTTCGGGCGCCCTATCCGAGAGCTGTCGGAAATTCTTCGGGCTACTCTCGTTGATCCTGTCGTCAATCGACCACTCCTTTGCCAGCCTTGGCGCAAGCGTCGACTCATTCTCCGGGCGGTTTCCGATGCCGAACAGCCTGGTGGTGAATGCCACCCGGTACGCAAGCGAAGTCCAATCCTTCTTCGCTCGTGAGCCGAACTCGTTTTCGTGCAGCTTCGCCCAGTAGCCATCGGCAGCGTCGTCCGCCGACGGCTTGCCTGGCGGTTTCGTTAGGCGCACGGACTCCATCTCGCCGATTTTGACCTTGGCCATGCGCATGCCCACCCAGACGGCGGCATCCTCGAGGCGCGATACGCATGCGTTGGGTTGGCGAATTCGCCAGTCACGGTAGGAGCGAAACGGCCCTCGAAATCTGGTGCGAACGGGCAGTCGGAACCCAGCGATGACGGCATCGTGGACGAGCCGTTGCTCGTGATGAACCAGAAATCGATTTCCTTGAACCACCAACCTTCGCTTCTCGCAACCCTCCGCTTGCGTCGCCTTGTAATAGCTGTGCATCGCCAGTGCTAGGAGGTAGTTGGAGGGGTCTACGTGATTGAGTAGATCCTCATCTTGTATTGGTTCGAAAGACTGCTCTGGTGGCTTACATTCATGCGCCCCTGCAGACGATGGAGGCGCCGCAATGGGCAGTCCGAGAAACTGAACGAATCCCGCCCACCGCCTCGCTGGATCAGTCGGATTTAGGGAGATGACACCGGTACCATTTTGTAGTATGTCTCGACTTCCAAATGCGTCCAAGAAAGTGGTCACCGCAGTGCCGACGTTCAGAAAGACGGATCGGTTGCCGTAGGCAAAAGCGCGGGTGAGAACCTTGTCAACAATAGGAATTCTACTGCTGATGAGCTGCACGCCTACTGCGTCGGAAGCCCAACTGCCGTAGGTGCACCAGTTCGGACACTGGGTGCCCAAAACTTTCTCGAGCGCTGCGGCCATATCAGCATACGTCCGGGTAATGAAGAGATTTCGTTTTTTCGGTGCGATTTTGCCAAACGCAATTGCGTACAACCGCTGATCATTGCAGGCGCGCGAATGCAGATCTTCATCAGGGTCCCAAGAATCGAGATTTTGCAGAAGAACCATCTGCTAGCTAACTCTCCTCACGCATTGTGTGAGTCCCAGGTGACCAGCGGCCGGAAAAAGCGCTTGGCAGAAATTCCCTGCTCGCCGAAACCGACTGCTCGGAGAAACCTTTCTGTAGGGTGCGGGCCCTTCAGCGGTATGGAGTCCCGAATGATCCACTTCGGACCGATCGTCAAGTTGCGCGTCTTCACGTCGATCACACAAACGGCGTGTACTGGAGCTTGCCTTTCGCGAAACGCGTCGAGTGCGAACCCGTCGGTATCAAGGAACGCAACGCACGGCCCGTCACGCAGTAGGGACAACTTGTCCGACAGTGTGTCGGCGTAATGCGGGAGTCCAAGTGTTCCTGTGTAAGACCCAGCGCTGGTGCGCACCTCCACACAAGCGCCGTTGAGCCGGCGGAAGACTGCTTCCGGATCGGCGCCCTTGGCCGGACCGACATTTCCCGCGGCCTCTGTCTCGACAACACTGCGTCCGGTCTCGCCGGTCGGACAATTGATGTCAACACCGCAAACCGGTTCCGGTGTCCGCCCTGCAGCCGTGAGGCGCGCAATGGCCCCTGCTGCGAGCGCAATATTCAATGCATAGAGAAGACACATGTCGCCGCGAGATTCTGTGTCCGAAAACTCGTCGCTCAAGTTGCAGAGCACATGTCCGAAGTCGCCCTCCAAGTGATTCTTCGGCGCCTCATTCGGCGCCGCGTTGGCAGGAGCGTCACCCATGAAGTGAACGACCCGATGCGAGAAGTTCAGGTTCATGTCCTCCGTCGCCAAGGGAAATGCCCCGCACCATCTTCTCCTCCGCCGAACGCAACGCGTGCGAGGGAGTGAGTCCCATCACGCCTAGCGCAGCCCGAAGTCGGGCGTAGGCGCCCAGGCCTTCAACCGTCCGTTGCATTGCCTGGTACGAGGCCATCACCTCCAAACACACGAGCTCGTCGGTCGGATCTTTCATCAGCATGGTCTGCCCATGCAAGACAGCCGCCCGAAATTTTCCGCTCCTCCGACAGGCTTCGACGCGCAGTGCCTTCGTGTTGGACGCCATCAGCACGAGGTACGCCCCGTACTCCGGTTCAAGTGCACCGCCAGCGTTTTCGGCCAAGTTCCCTCGCCACATCGCCAATGCATCGGTGCTCCAGCGCTCGGCGTCGGCCCATGCCCCTTCGGCTGCAGCATCTTCGGCGCTTTCCACTGCCTGTCGAAACAGCTGTACGTCGACAGATACCGTAGGACCCAACCGGTATCCACCGGCCGTAGACAGCACGGCATCGGGACCGACGAGTTGACGCAGTCGACAGAGGTGTCCCTGGACCATCTTGAGCGGCCTTCGAGGAGTTTCACCATCAGCCCAAAGTCGTTCGGTCATACGTTCGGCCGATACCGT
>JAYSTV010000541.1:0-13439 GCA_043719425.1 Acidimicrobiia bacterium
TTTTGGGGTGGACCTCGACGAAGCGATGACCATGGCCGCCGAGCAGACGCTGGGCTTTCTCACCGACCACTTTTCGTTGACGAGAGACGACGCCTATTCACTCGCCTCGGTGGCCATCGACCTCGGCGTCACGCAGGTCGTTGATGCCACGCTCGGCTGTCATGCCGGAATGGGCCGAGCCATCCTGGCGTAACCACCCGAGGCTCCCGGTGGGCTACGGTCTGACCATCAGTCCAAGTCGGGCAGGCGCTCGGCTCCGTCGGCTGGTGACCACAGACGAGTGAGGTCGCAAACGTGCCGATCACGAGGATGAATCATGCCGTGCTCTACGTGCGTGACGCACCGACCACGCAACGGTTCTATGCCGATGTCCTTGGCTTTACCACCATCGTTGAGCATGAGGCGGGGGCCTTCGCCTTCATGCGGGCTCCGGCCTCGAACAATCATCACGACATTGCGTTCTTCACCATCGGAGCCAATGCCGGTCCGAGTGAAGCTGGTCGAAGCACCGTTGGGATGTATCACCTCGCCTGGGAGGTGCCAACGCTGCACGAACTCCGCGAAATGCGCGACCGTCTGGCGGCGGCTGGCGCGCTGGTCGGCGCCAGCGATCACGGTGCCAATAAGAGCCTCTACGCGCGAGACCCCGATGGCCTCGAGTTCGAAGTGATGTGGTTGGTCCCGCCGGAGCACTGGGGCGAATCAGAGCATCAGGCAATCATCGACCCCCTGGATCTCGACGCAGAGATCAAACGATTCGCCGCAGTCGGTCTCTCGTGAACATCGCCACTTTCGACCCGGTGACTCGACAGACGGTGTCATCGGAGATCCGTCAGCGCCTGGCCGATGCCATCCACTCGGGGCAGCTGGCGCCAGGCATGCCCCTTCCGGCCGAGCGGGTGTTGTGTCAAGAGTTCGGCGTGGCCCGCACGTCGGTGCGCGAGGCCATCCAGGGATTGGTGTCGGCCGGCTACCTGGAACGCCGAGGCAATCGTTCCGTCGTCGCCGAGCATCTCCCCGAGATGAACTTTGCCGGCGACGACCGCAAAGCGCTCGTGACCCAACTCTTTGAAGTCCGACAGGTCATCGAGCCGGCCATCGTGGAGTTCGCCAGTCGTCGGGCTACCGAAACTGATCGAGCCCTGCTCGTCTCCATTGCTTCCAAGGTCACGACGGACCTCGTCGAGTTCCGCGAGATCGACCGACACTTCCACGCCACGCTCGCTCGCGCCTGTGGCAATCCACTGCTCAACGAGGTCCACGCCAAGGCTCTGGCCTCGCTGTTCGGTTCAGGTGAGTTCGCCTCACTCCTCTACGCCGAAGTGAATCGGTCCGAGGTTCGCGAGATCATCTCGTCGTCGACCGTGGCTCATCAGGCAATTGCCGACGCCGTGGCCAAGGGTCATACCCGCAAAGCGGTGGCTGCGGTGGTGGCTCACCTCGACGATGTCGAACGACGCATGGTGGAGCGGCTGCTGTGAGCGTAACCCCGGTCGACGATCCGCGCTACGTGTACTTCTTCGACGAGGCGGAGTTCGAAGAAACCGATCGTCCGGGCTTTCGCCGTCGCGTCATTGTCGGCGAACACCTTGAGCTGTGGTTCTGGCGGATCAAGGGCGGCGGCGAAGGCTCGTTCCTCCACCGCCACGAAGCCAACGAACAGCTCGGCATCATCATGCGGGGCTCGCTCGATTTCCGCATCGGCGACGACCACGATTATTCCCGCAAAGTGCTCGGCCCGGGCGATGTGTACCTGGCGCCACCGGCGCTCTGGCATGGCGAGAGCGTGTTCAGCGGCGATGACGAATTCGACGAGGTGTGGATTCTCGACATCTTTGCGCCCCCTCGAACTGCGCCGAGGCCACCGATTGCCGGGGCCTGACCATGGTTGCGACGGACTGGCGCTTGGCCGTTGATATCGGTGGAACGTTCACTGATGTCGTGCTCCTCGATGCACTCTCGGGTCGCGTGGTCGTCGACAAGACGCTGACCACTCCGTCGGCACCGCTCGACGGCGTGCGCACCGGCGTGCGCCAGCTGCTGGCCAAGGCAGGAGTGCAGCCGGCCGAGATCACCGCGCCGATCGTGCACGCCACCACGCTCATCACGAATGCCCTAATCGAAGGAAAGATCGGACGCGCCGGCGTGGTGACAACGGCCGGGTTCGGCGACACGCTGCTCATTCGCAACGAGCATCGCTACGACATGTACGACCTGCAGATCGAATTCCCCGCTCCGCCGGTTCCGCGCGATCGAATCGTGGAGATTGCCGAGCGAACCAGTCCAACCGGTCTAGTTTCCGATACTCCGCGCGCTGATGATCTCGCGGCGATCACGACGACACTGCGGGCCGCGAAGGTCGAGTCGGTCGGTGTGTGCCTAATCAACTCGTATGCCAATCCGGCCAACGAACGAGCGATAGCCGAACACCTTCGTCGTGAGCTGGGCGTGCCGGTCTGCATCTCGGCCGACATCTCGCCACAGATCCGCGAGTACCCGCGCATGATCACCACCGCCTGCAACGCCGCCACCATGCCGGTGATCGGTCCCTATCTCGATGAATTGCAAAAGTGGCTGGCGGCCGAGGGGTTCGGTGGATCGGTACTAATGATGCTGTCGAACGGCGGCGTGGTCTCCGCCGACGATGCCGCCCGTGCGCCTATCCGGCTGGTCGAGTCCGGCCCCGCCGCGGGTGCCCTGGCGGGAAGCTGGTTCGCCCGACGTCTTGGCGAGGATCGTTTGCTCTGCTTTGACATGGGGGGCACCACGGCCAAGTCATGCCTCATCATCAACGGCGAACCGGAGCTGACCAACACCTTCGAAGTAGCGCGCGTGTATCGCTTCAAGAAGGGTTCCGGCTTTCCGGTTTCGGTTCCGTCGATCGATCTCGTGGAGATCGGTGCCGGCGGCGGAAGCCAGGCACGTGTCGATGACCTCGGCCTCCTCAAGGTCGGCCCGGAATCCGCCGGCGCCGACCCCGGTCCGGCGTGTTACGGCCGCGGCGGGACCAGGCCTGCGGTGACCGACGCCGACCTCGCCCTGGGAGTGCTCGACGCCTCGTTCTTCCTCGGCGGCGACATGGCCCTTGACACCAAAGCCAGCCACGCCGCGCTCGCGTCAGTCGCCGATCGACTCGGGCTTTCCGTCGACGACACGGCGGCGGGCATCAGTGAGCTGGTCGATCAGAACATGGCTGCCGCATCACGGATGCATGCCGTCGAGCAAGGGGCCGATCTTCGCGGCATCACCCTGCTCGCCTTCGGGGGAGCCGGTCCCATTCACGCGTGCGGCGTCGCTGAACTTCTCGAATCAACTCGCGTCGTGTTTCCCGTGAACGCCAGTGTGCTCTCCGCCTTCGGCACCCTCGTGACCCCCGTGCGCATCGACCTCGCCCGCAGCATGGTCCGTCCTCTCGACGCGTTCGAGACTCCAGGACCCGATCTCACCGCTCGCGATGCAATCCTCGATGAGCTCCGGGCCGAAGGACGTCGCGTGCTGGCAGCAGCCGGGGTGGCGTTGGACGGCATTCGCTTTCGCTACGGCGTCGACGCGCGCTATCTCGGACAGGGCAACGAGATCACGCTGTGGGTCGGCGAGGGTGAGCGTTGGCCGGTGACCTACGACGAAGTCGTCGCCTTGTTCGAGGCCGACTACCGACGCATCTACGGACTCACCATTCCCGACGTTCGCGTGGAAGCCGTCACGTGGCGACTCTCCGCCATTGCCGATGCGGCACCCATTGAACCGTCCACTACGGTGAGCACTATCCACGGCCCTGCGATCGGCCACCGGCCGGTGCGCTTTGGCCGCGGGCAATCCAACGTGGACACCCCCGTGTACCGACGCGACTCGCTGGGCCTGGGGCAACGATTGGTTGGTCCGGTCATCGTCGAAGAGCGCGAGACGACCGCAGTAATTCGTCCCGGTTGGACGGCCTACGTGGCCAACGATGGATCGCTCATCGCTGATCGGACCATCGAAGCGAACGAAGGAGCGTCGAGATGAGCTTTGACTCCATCGAGCTGGAAGTCCTGTGGCAGAGCCTCATTGCCACCGTCAATGAACAGGCGCGAGCGCTCCAACGCGCCGCGTTCTCTCCCATCGTGCGCGAAGCCGGCGACCTTGCCAACGCCGTGTTCGATCGACGCGGCCGCATGGTGGCTCAAGCAGTGACCGGCACCCCAGGTCACATCAACTCGCTCGCACGAGCAGCGTCGGCCATGCTCGCCGAGTACCCCACCGATTCGTTGGTTGAAGGCGATGTCCTCATCACCAACGATCCTTACAAGACGGCCGGACAACTCCTCGACGTGACTGTGCTGTATCCGGTGTTCCGACATGGCCGCGCCATCGCCTTCTTCGGATCCACCATTCATCACACCGACGTGGGTGGCTACGGGATCGGCGCCGGCGGGCGCGACGTGTTCGAGGAGGGACTGTGGATTCCGATCCTTCGCCTCATGATTGCTGGCGAACGCAATCACGACGTGTGGAAGTTCATCCTTTCGAATGTGCGTCAACCCGATCACATGGCTGGCGATCTGCACGCCCAGATGGCCAGCGGCGAAGTTGGCGCGCAACGATTGCAGGCACTGTGTGATCGCCATCATCTCGACGACATCGAAGCCCTCGCCGACGAGATCATCACCCGCTCCGAAGCGGCCACCCGAGCCAGCATTCGCGAGCTGCCCGCCGGCACCTACCGGGCCAGCGCCATTCTCGACCTCACCGACGGCAGCATCATCGATATCGTATGCGCGATTACGGTTGACCCGGTGGCCGGAGAAATCCTCGTCGACTATGAAGGCTCGTCGGGAGCCAGCGCGTCGGGTATCAACGTCGTCCTCAACTACACCCACGCCTACACCACGTTCACGATTCGCTCGGTGCTGAACCCTGAGCTGCCGAACAATCACGGCAGCCTCGCCCCGATTCTCGTCGAGGCGCCCGTTGGGTCCATCGTGAACGCCGTATCACCGATGCCGGGCACCGCCCGCCACGTGGTCGGCATGTTTCTCCCCAACGCGCTGCTCAAGGCGCTCGCCCAGATTCGTCCTCTGCAGGCGATGGCCGAGGGTTCCGGCGCGGTGTGGACGATGCAGGTCAACGGCACCCACGACGATGGTCGTCCGTTTATCACCGCAATGTTCACCTACGCCGGTGGCGTCGGCGCCCGGGCCACCAAGTCCGGTCTCTCGGCGTGCTCCTATCCCACCGGCGTTTCCGCCGTGCCGGTCGAGGTCGTCGAAGCGTCGGCGCCGATTCGTTTTCTGCGCAAGGAGCTGCGGGTCGGTAGCGGCGGGCTCGGTGCCCAGGTCGGTGGCATGGGCCAGACGATCGAGTTCACCGTCGACACCGAGCGCACGTGGCAACTCAATGCGGTCACGTCGCGTCTGTCCGATCCGCCCCAGGGTTTGTTCGGCGGTGAGGCCGGCGCCGCTGGTTCGTTCACCATCAACGGGGAGCCGGTGCGAACGCAGGCTCGCATCACGCTCAAGCCGGGGGATCACGTGCGTCTCGATCTGCCCGGCGGGGGTGGCTACGGCGCTCTCTCAGCCGAACCCGTCCCGACCGGTTGACCATGTCGAGCTGGCCCGAAGCCACCACGTTCTGGAGCTCATCGATGGGTTTCGTCACCGCCGGTTGCCAGGTCCAGGTGGACTGTGTCAACGGACGTGCCGCGGCGCCCGATGAAGTGGGTGAAGTGGTGGTGGTTGGCCGCACCGATGAGGTGCGAGACGAGGTCCCGGTCACCTTTGTGGTCGCCGCGAACCCGGTGGCGCCGCCCTCGGTCGCCGAACTCCAAACCTGGTGCGCGGAGCGACTCACGAAAGCCAAACGCCCCGCGACATCACCTTCGTCGACGCGCTCCCCCGCACCAGCGTTGGCAAGATCCGTACGTTCCTTCTCCGCAACCCCCAGGCCGAATCCATGACTCCGAATCGCGAGGTGTCCCCGTGACCGTTCTGACCAACGAACTCCTGTCGTCGTTTGCCGACTCGATCACCGATGTCGCCAGCGCACATACGATGCCACCCGAGATCTACACATCCGAAGAGTTTCTCGCGTTCGAGCGCCAAGCAGTGTTCGCCTCCCAGTGGCAGTGCGTCGGACGAGCGAGCCGCATTCCGAACGTCGGCGACTACTTCACCACCACGGTGAACGACGAGCGCGTGATCGTGTCCAGGGCGAAGGACGGCTCCATCCACGCGTTTTCCTCGGTCTGTCAGCACCGCGGCATGCAGGTCGCGAACGACGAAGGGAACTGCACCAAGTTCACGTGCCCATATCATCTGTGGACATACGATCTCACCGGGCGGCTACTCGGAGCACCGGCGATGGAACGGACCGAAGGCTTCAACAAGTCCGACTTTCCGCTCCCGGCGTTAAAGGTCGAGCTGTGGCTCGGCTTTGTGTTCGTCCATTTCGATGCCGACGCGCCACCGCTCGGACCAACGCTCGCCACGTATAAGCCCTATCTCGCGAACTACGACCTGGAGCACACCGTTTGCCCCGGCACGTTTACCCTTCCAGATTTGCCGTGGAACTGGAAGGTGATGTTCGAGAACTTCAACGACGGCTATCACGCCAACAAGCTGCATCACACCATCCAGGACTTCTGTCCGAGTGAACTCGCCGCCTTCCCGGTCACCTGGGAGCCGGGCTCCAACGTGATCTTTCGGACCAATGGCTACACCCACATCGACGGTGGCTTCAACGCCACCACCAAGGCTCTCCTGCCCATCTTCCCCAACCTCACCGAAGAAGAACGGACGCGCTCAACGTTTGCGCTCATGCCGCCGACACTGTGCTTCGGTACGGCTCCCGATCAGGCGTTCTTCTTCATCGTCCATCCGAAGACCGCCACCACGATCGATCTCGAGATCGGCTATCTGTTGCATCCGTCGGCGCTTGAGCACCCGATGTTCGAGCACCTCTTCGCCATGAGCGACGCCGGCGTGCAGGTCTTCGTGCGCCAAGACCAAGACGCCACCACCAAAGTGCAACGTGGCATGGCCAGTCGCTTCGCCACCCGCGGCCGGTACTCGTGGCAGGAAGAATCCCATGTGCAGTTCAACCGCTGGCTCGTGCAGCAGTATCAAGCCCACTGGCCAACGCAGTAGTCAGCTCATGGTGACCACGAGTTTGCCGATCACCGAGCCGTGTTCGAGACGGTCGACGAGGCGGGGAAGCTCGGCGAACGGCGCCGCTTCGTCGACCACGGGGACAAGCTTGGACTCGCTGATGGCATTCAGCACGAGGCCCACGTCGCCCGGCCGATAGCCGCCCGACCCGAGCAGTTGGCGGCCCCACCAGTAGATGTCGGTCAAAGCCAACTCAATGCGGACGCCTGTGGTTGTCCCGCAGAACACGAGGCGACCTTCGACCCCGAGCGCGTCGACGGAGGCCCCGAACTGGGCCGGGCCCACGTGGTCGATGATGAGGTCGGCGCCGCGCCCGTCGGTCAGGTCACGAACAGCGGAGGCGACCATCGTCGGATCGGTCGAATCGATCACATGATCACAGCCAAAGGCGGTGATCTGCGGCATACGTTCGACGCCGCGCACCGTGCCGATGACCGTGGCACCAACTCGTTTCGCCAACTGAATTGTCGCCATGGAAACGCCGGCATTCGCCGCGTTCACGACGACAACATCGCTCGCCTGCACCTTGCCCACCGAAACCAACGCCTGCCAGGCCGTGAGATAGGCAACGGGGACGGCCGCCGCCTGGGTCGACGTGAGGTGGGTGGGTACCGGCCAGCACCGATCAGCCGGTACCACGACGAATTCGGCGAATCCACCTTGGCGCGTTGAACCGACCGTCTGCAGCGTGGCGCAATACGGCTCGCGATTACTCACACACATGGCGCATGTTCGACACGTGGTGACCGGATCCACCAGCACTCTCGATGACACCGGCAGTGCTGTCGCGTCGACATTCGGCCCGTGCGAAGTCACCACCCCAACCACATCCATACCCGCCACATGCGGGAGCGCGAACCCCCGCACGAGCGATGCTTGGCGTTGCAAGAGATCGAGGCGATTCAGTCCGGTCGCCTCGACCTTCAACAGGACCTCGCCGGGCCCAGGAACGGGCTCGGCGAGATCCTCAAACGAACACACCTCGGGACCGCCGTGGCCACGCTGAACGTAGGCCTTCACGACGCACCCACGTTCCGGCCAACCCCGAGGTGCACCATCACGCGGCGACCATCGCGAACACGCTCTGCTTGCTGTTTCGCCGCAGTCTCATCACACCGCGACCTTCGCGAACACGCTCTGCTTGCTGTTTCGCCGCAGTCTCATCACAGCGCGAACTTCGCGAAGATAACCCTGCCGTCGGCGCCATACAGCTTGGGCACAATCGTGGCGTCGTAGGACTTGGGGTCCGGCACCTTCAAGATGCCCGCCTCGGTGTAGGCCTTCGTTTCCGTGTCGAACGCCGACGGAATGATCGTGCCGATCGGCTGGCCGCCGAGGCCCTTGACCACTTCGGCCAGTTCCTGAGTCCAGCGGTAGGTTTCGCCCGCTTCGGTGAGGTACGCCTGGTTCCCGGCGGCGTTGATCTGGGCAACGGAGATCTTCACCGCGGCAGCCGGATCGGCGACCGCGTCTTCCATACCTCGGAGTGCGGCACGGGCGAAGTCCTCGACCACGGTCGGGTTCTTCTTGGCAAACTCGGCCGAGGTGTATAGCAGTCCAAAGCTTCCGGGAATGCCTTCGGCGGTCGGATCAAAGAGCTTGTATTTGATACCACCAGCGTCGAGCTGGCCAGGTTCATTGCTCTTGTATACCGGGAAAGCCTCAATCGGCAGACCGATATGCACCTTGGGGTCAAACCCATCGAGAAGCACTTCTTTGTAGTCCGTTCCCCGCTTCAGTCCCGCCTTTGTCAGCATGGCCACAATCGATGGCGGGATATCGCCTTTCACGCCGATGGTCTTGCCTTTTAGATCGGCGAGGGAAGCCAACGCCGGATCTTTGGCGACCAAGCCCTCAATAGGCGTCTTGCCATAGTCGATGAAGGCGGTAAACGCGGCCCCATCTTTTGAGAAATTGATGATCTCCGTGTACGAGCCGGCCGAGGAGAACTGCACTTTGCCGCTGGCGACGAGGGGATAGTTGCCGGTCGAGAACCCTGGCTTCAGGTCAACGTCGAGGCACAGGTCGGCGAAATAGCCCTTCTCCTTGGCCACGACAACATCGATGATTGAGGCCGAGGCAGCGAAATCGAAACTCGACGAATACGTGAGTTTGCCCACCGCCTTGTTGGCGGCGCAGCGCGCCGCGGCATCGGTGACCCCACCGGCGGCGGCGGCCGCTGATGTTTCCGCGGCGGGCGCAGCCGTGGTCTCGGCCGCCGGAGCGGCGGTGGTCTCGGCGGCGGGCGCAGCCGTGGTCTCGGTCGCTACTGCGGCCGTTGTTTCGGCGGGCGCAGCCGTGGTCTCGGCTGCCTTATCGCTACTGCACGAGGCCAGAACAACTAATCCTGTGCACATAATCGATATAGCAAGTCTTGATTTCACAATGAACTCCTTCGTGGGGTGGGGTGGGGTGCTACTGATGGGATAGGTCGTTCACGAGCGTTGCGATGCGTGTCCACGCAACGCGTATCGTTCGAGGGCGGAGATGAGCAGGGTTGCGGCTGAGCCGAGGATGGCAAGGGTGAAGATCGACCCCCAAAGTTGATCGACCAAGTTGCGCGACTGGGCGACCTTGACCGCGTAGCCAAGACCATTCGCGGTCAGGGCGAAAAACTCACCGAGCACTGCGCCAATGAGCGCCAGGCCCACGTTGATCTTGGCCGCCGAGAGCAGATACGGAAACGATGAAGGGATGCGTAGTCGACGCAACACTTCCAACTCACTCGTGTCGACGGAACGAGCCAGTTCGATGAGGAGCGGATCGACCGAGCGCAGACCGGCGATGCCGTTCACCAGGAACGGCACGAAACACACGAGCGCCGTGATGGTCAGGATCGAACGCAAACCAGGGCCAAGCCAAATCACGATGGCGGGCGCATACGCAATGATCGGCGTGACTTGGATCAACACACTGATGGGCAAACCGGCTCGTTCGATGAACCGACTACGGGCCATGACCGCGGCAAGAATCATGGCGACAACAAAGGCGAGCGTGAACCCGAGGAATGCTTCCCACAACGTGGCCCGGGCGTTGCGGAGGTAGAAGCCGGGGTCGTCGGCCATATGTTTCACAATCGACCACGGTCCCGGAAGGACAAACCGCTTGACATCGAACACAGTGACGAAGGCCTGCCAAATCGCCAAGAACCCAACGACCCCGATCAATGGCGCGAAGGCGAGCGGAGAAGGGCGTCGACGTTCGTTCACGTCGAAGGTCGTGGCGGCGACGCTCATGCGTGATGCTCGCGAAGATGGCCGCGAAGCCGTCGGACGTGTTCATGGAAGGCCGGCGAGTCTTCGAAATCGGTGCTCCGTGGACGCGCCAAGGTGATCTCCTCAACGGCGGCAACTCGACCGGGGCGGGCGGCCATCACCACCACACGATCGGAAAGAATGACGGCCTCGGGAATGGAGTGCGTGACGAAGACCACGGTGGATCCGCTGCGCGACCACAGGTCGAGCAATAGGTAGCGCGCATCGGCCCGGGTGATCTCATCGAGCGCGGCGAACGGCTCGTCCATCAACAAGACGGGAGCACCGAGGGCAAAGCCGCGGACCAACGCGACACGCTGCTGCATGCCGCCGGAGAGCTCATGCGGGTACGCCTGACGGAAATCGGAGAGGCCGACAGCGTCGATCAGTTCGGTCACCCGGTCGGGGGCCAACGAAGTGTGTCCAGCCTTGGCGTTCAGCGTGGAGAGGAACGAGATGTTGGCGTCGACCGTTTGCCATGGCACGAGCGCTGGGGCCTGGGGCACCAGGCCGAACTGCTTGGAACTCCGGGCCGCATGTGGTCCGGAACCGTTGATCGTGATCGTCCCGTGGTCGGGTTCGATGAGCCCGCCAATGATCCGAAGCAACGTGCTCTTGCCGCAACCCGAGGGGCCGAGAAGGGCGACAAATTCACCGGCGCCGATGGTGAGGTCGACACCCGTCAGAGCTTGGGTGGAACGACCGCGAGCGGTAAAGGTCTTCGCCACCCGGTCGATGGCGACCGTTGCCCCACGGGCCGTGAAGTTGCTCAAGCGAGCCCGGCCTGTTGTTGAAATACGAGACTGTCCCAGTAGTCGACGCGCTTGGCGATCAGCGGACCTCGAACCTCGAACCGCAGCACGCCACGGACCGCTACCGGCCGCGCGTTGACCACGGCATGGAGCACGTAGGCGATGACCACGCGATCACCGTCGGCAACAACATCTTCGATGTCGTATCGAAGTCCGAGCATGGACGTTAGGAAGCCGGGTACTCGCCTGGCGTATTCGTCGCGGCCCACGCAACCACTGCCCAAGGCCGCGGTGTGCTCGTTCACGAAATCCTCCGTGACGAAGGCCACGACATCGTCGGCTCGGCCCGTGGCAAAGGCCGCAAGGTAGCCGACACATGTCTCCGATGGGCTCACCCGCCCCAGACCTCCTGGGCCTTCTCGTAGACGCCCTGGTCGAAGGAGAACTCGATCATGTTGCCATCGGGGTCCGTAAGCGCGCATATGTAGCCGATCGGCGCCGGCATCCACTGCGGCTCCCACACCAGACAGCCGTCGGCGCGGCCAAGTTCGGCGATGGCGTCGACTTCGGCCTGGGTTGGCATCTCGAGGCCGATGTGGGCGAAGGGAGCCAAGATCGGCTGGCGACCCTTGTGCTGATCGCGAGTGAAGCTCACCAGCACCAGGATGAACGGCTTGTCGGCCTGGTCGGGGTGGCCGAGCCACGCACCTTGGCCATCAGCGTCTTCGCGCCGATCAAGGAGCCGAAGCGGGGTGAACTTTTCGTACCAGGCAATGGTGGTGTCGATGTTGGTGGCCGGAAGGGCGATGTGGGTCCATCGCACGCCGGCCGGGCGACGACGCCCCTCCGTCGCTGCAGCGGTGTCACTCATGGGTGAATCCTTCTGGTAGCACGGGCTCGGGCCCGCCTTTGGTCCACAGCACAATCGTCGTTCCCCAGGGGTCTTCGAACGCCCCGTTGAAACCGTTGAACTCTTTCCAATAGTGATGCCGCCACAGCACCTTTGCCCCGTTCGTTTCCGCTCGGGTCAAGATCGCGTCTTCGGAGTCATCGTCGCTCACCAGAATCCAGACCCGAGGGCTCCGACCGGTGCCCTGAAGCCCGCGAGGTTCAACACCGGTCGGATCTGGATGCGGGCGAACGTTGGCCACATCGAAGAAGCCGACATGCAGATTGCCGACCGGGGAATCGCTTCCATCGTCGAGAGGAAAGAAGCCGCCGGGCACCCCTCGATGGAACACACCGGTCGGCCGACCTTCGACCTCCCACCCGAACACATCGCCATAAAACATCGCACAGGCCGCAACATCGTCGGACGGGAAGTCAACAAAGATCAGCGTGTTCGGCTTCATGGGGTGAACCTAGCAGGGTGGACTGATGGTCAGACCAAGGATCGGACTCGTGCGGTAGCGTCGAAACATGTCACACCGAACGTTGCGACAGGAAGAAGTCGCGACGTTTCCGGGCCTCATCGCGGAGCCCTTCGAGGTCGACCGTGACACACCCGCCGTCGCGCACTACCGCTCGTCCGCCAACCCACACGTTGCGTACCGAGCGACCGTCGGAGGCCCAGATCAGCTGACGCACGGGGTCAACCCCGCGAGGCACGAACTGTGGGCCGGTGGTGCTGTGCGACACCAGATCGGCCTGCTTGCCCACCTCGATCGAGCCGATCGTGTCACCCTTCCCGATGGCCCGCGCGCCGCCGATAGTGGCCAGCGCCAGCGCATCATGGGCACTGAACGAGAACGGGTCCTCGGCGCGGTCGCGAGCGAGCCCGACGAACAGCGCCGCCGCCCGCAAAATGTCGACTGCGTCGCCCGCATTTTCGGCATCGCACCCGAGGGCGATTCGTCCACCTCGACGCAGCAATTCGTCATGACGGTTGGCGCCCACGAATCCCTGCGCCAAACGCAGGTACGCCCACGGACACGACGCAATGGCCGTGTTCGTCCGCAACACAGCCTCGACTTCATCGGCGTCGAGGTGGACCCCGTGGGCGATCAGCACGTGAGGTCCGAGCACACCGAGTTGGTCGAGATGAACCATCGGACGACGGCCAGTTCGGGCCAGATACGTTTCTGGATCACCGCGGTGGGGCGACATATGAAAGGTGAAGCCGACGCCTTTCGAGCGAGCCAACTCACTGGCACCCGAAACCAGAGCATCGCTCATGAGGTCATGGCCGACAAGCGTGACCCACGCTTCGACCAGCCCACCCGGAGGAAAGCGATCAATCAGCTCGCGCGCGCGGCTCAGCACGTCGTTGGTCGGAGCGGCGAACGGGA
>JAYSTV010000542.1:0-2297 GCA_043719425.1 Acidimicrobiia bacterium
CTTCTGGTGAGACACCACGAGAAGCTGCGCCTCACCCCGGAATTCGTCGAGGAGGGCGATGAAGCGGTGCAGGTTCACGTCGTCGAGCGCCGCCTCAACTTCGTCGAGGAGATAGAACGGCGAGGGCCGTGACCGGAACACGGCGAAGAGGAACGCCATGGCCGTGAGAGACCGCTCGCCACCGGACAGCAACGAGAGTTTGCGGACGTTCTTTCCGCTCGGACGGGCCTCGACCTCGATGCCGGTCTCCAGCGGATTATCGGGGTCGGTAAGGCGAAGTCGACCGTGACCGCCCGGGAACAGCGTGGCGAAGAGTTGTTCGAAGTTGGCCTCCACGTCGGCATAGGCCGCCATGAACACCGTGACGATCTCGTCGTCGATGGCCTTGATCACTTTGACAAGATCTCGCCGGGTCGTTTTTACATCCTCCAGCTGGCTCTCAATCAGCGTGTGACGCTCCTGCAGGGCGGTGAACTCTTCGAGGGCCAACGGGTTGATCGGGCCGAGCAGACGGAGGTCGCGTTCGAGGTCACGCGCTCGGGTGGTGGGAGCGGTTGCCGCGTTGGGCATTGGTGGGCACTCCGCCGCAACGGCGAAGTCGGGCTCAACGTCGAACTCTCGACGGATCGACGCCACCAGAGTCTCCAACCGAAGACGAATCTCGGCGTCGTCGATCTCGGCGCGCTGAATTCGTTCGCGCACGTGGGCGAGATCACGCTCGGCCGAGTGACGTTCTTTGCGGAGGGTGTCGAGAGCGCCGGTCGCCGCTCGGGCCGCTTCGTTCTGACGCTTGCGCGATTCGCGCAGCGCAACGATGCCGACCTCGAGCTGCTCGGCGCGCTCCAACACGAGCGCGTGGAGCGACTCGGTGTGCTCGGCGAGCGAATCGAGTTCATGGCGTCGGACCTCGGCTTGTTCGCGCTCCTCAACGGAGCGCGATAGCCGAGTCTCGATTTCGTCGAGCCGACCACCGAGCAATCGGCGACGCTCTTCGATTCCTGCAGCATGTACTTCGAGCTCACGACGAAGGGCCGCCACGGCTGCGGTACGAGCATCGAGGCGTTGCGCCGCCTCGCGCCGAGCGGACTGACGCGCCGCAATCTCGTTCTCGATCTCGATGAGCGCAGGTAGGGAATCGTTGAGCGCCGTTGCCCGATCTTCGTCAGCGCGCAGACGATCGGTGAGTTCGATGCGTTGCCCTTCGACGTTCTCCAATTCGGCGGCCGCTTCGTCGCGATCAGAGACGAGGCGCGGTTGCGACGTTCGCAACGACGTGAGGCGAGAGACCAATCGTTCGTGCTCAGCCAAACGTTGTTGTTCGGTAGTACGTGCACTTACCGCTGCTTGACGGGCCGACACCACTGCGACGCGAGCGGCGTCGAGAGCAGCCTTGGCGTCGGCCCCCAATGTTGCGGCCGCGGCAGCGTTGGCGGATGCCTCGTCACGAGCGGCGCCGGTCGCACCCGATGAACCGGCGCCGGCCCGCCATCCGGCGACGCTAAAACGATCGCCGTTGCGGGTGACCACGACGGCATCGGGATGCGTGAGGGCGACATCGAGGGCGTCGGCCCATCCCCCGTCGACGGCCACGGCCGTCCGCAAGAGCGCGTCGAGCAACGGACCAACGGCGGCGTGGGTCGAGCGAACGTGATCGCGCACGCGAACTCCAGCACTGACGGCCACGGGAGCGACAGGGTCACCGTTGGTCAGCGCCCCGAGGGCCAAGACGGCACCGGTTGCGCCGCCATCGTGGAGTTTCGCGAGTGCCGCACGAGCAACGGCCGCGTTGTCGACCACGACTGAGGACACCGCTTCGCCGATGGCCGCCTCGAACGCCGCTTCCCAACCTGCATCGATCTCGACGAGGTCGAGAAGCGTGCCGACAATGCCGTCGAGACCGGCCAGCCGCTTGGCTCCAGCTCGGGCGCGCGCCTCGTCGAGCGCAGCGCTCAAAGCATCGAGCCGGGCCTGCCAGGCGCGACGCTCACCGTCGGCGTGACGCAGGGTTTCTTCGCCCGCGGTCACCGCCAGTTCCGCCTCGGTCAACGCGGATTCGGCCGCCGACCTGGTGGCCGCAGCCTCCCGCACCGCCGGAGAGTCGGCGGCAGCAACACCGGCGACGTCGCCGACCGACGCGACCAGCTCGGCCAGTTCGTTCACGAGTTGGGCTGACTGCTCCGAAAGACGTGCGACCCGGTCGGCCAACACCGTGTGGCGGGCATCGACGCGAGCCGCCTCGGCGGCGGTGCGTTCGGCCGCCGAACGGGCCCCGTTGAGCTCACCGCGGACCTGCGCGG
>JAYSTV010000543.1:0-5531 GCA_043719425.1 Acidimicrobiia bacterium
ACCCTTCGGGTCCTTCAGGAGCGAATCAAGAGTTCCCGCCGGCAGCGCTTCAAAGGCCGCATTGGTGGGAGCAAAGACCGTGAACGGGCCGGGGCCGGAAAGGGTCTCACCGAGTTCGGCGGCGGTCACCGCGGTGACCAGCGTGGAGAGGTCGGCGTTGGACTTGGCCACGTCGACGATGGTGCCCGGAGCATCCTGGGCGAGGGCGGCGGAGGTAAAGCCTCCGACGCTCAGGGCAACGGCAGCGGCGGCGGCGGCGGCGAGAAGAACTTTGCGCATGACTCTCCTGTGGTGGGTGCGACGTGAGTGTCGCGATTGCGAGACGATCCGGAGCCGTCCCTCGTACCGGATGACAGTTCCTGCAAAGAAACTTGGGAAACTCCCAAGCATGGAAACCCGCGACTGGACTGACCGTGCCTTCGACCCGAGCACCGGACCGATCCTCGTAAAGATCGACACCATCGAACATCTCTTCAACCCACTCGACCCCCAGCCCCTGAACCTCCGCGATCTCGATGCTGAGATCGCCGACTGGATCACCAACTGGGCCGAGGAGCAGCACGACAAGAAGTCGCTCGACATCGAGATCGTCGTGGCCGATCACAGCGCAACCGGACGAGAGGAGCATGTGACCGCGGGACTTCACAACCATTTCGCCTATCGACGGTGGGCCGCCGGACGTCGTCTCTCGCGGCTCTGGCGTGATGGTCGGATCAGTCTCGTGATCGGCCTCGTCGTCCTCGCCTCGTTCACGCTGCTCTCGGAGCTGCTCGATAGCCCGAGCAATGGCGCGGCCATGCGCGTCGTCCGTCAGGGTCTGACGGTCGCACCGTGGGTGGCGATGTGGCGACCGATGGAGATCTTCCTGTACCTCTGGTGGCCCGTCCGCGCCGAACGTCGCACGTTCGACAAATTGGCTGGAGCAACCGTCTCGTTTCGCTGATGGGCTGGGCTGGCATTCTCTCGATGATCGTCTGTACGGTCACTCCCGTGATCACGAACACGCTGGACATTTCGCCGGAGCAATTCGCCGCCGGCACCGGGTGGGATATCAAACCGAAGGGGGCGTGCAAGGCCGAAGTCTGCGTACCCCTCGAAGCCAGCGCCACGTTCGACGTGCAGGCCACGGCGACTCGGCTCGGCATGGCCGTCGTCCACGATGACAAGGCCGGGCTGTGGGCCATCGGCCCCGAGTCGTTCAACCAGCGGGCCCTCGTCACAGCCGAGGCGCCCGAGTTGGTCCTCAACGACATCAACGGTCACGAGTTCCGGCTGTCGTCGCTGCGAGGCCGCAAGGTAGTGCTCGTGGCCTGGTCGCCCTATTGAGGCTGCGCCTTCGATCTGCCCGGGTGGCAGACACTGCGCAACGAACTTCACGCTCAAGGTCTTGAGGTCGTCACGATCTCGTTGGAAATGTCAGGACCCGAAGCATCGCGCCCGTACATCGATGCGGCCGCACCGGAGCATCCGTCGCTGCTCGATCCCACACACATCGTCGACGCGCTCTTCGGTGTCGTGAACATTCCGAACGTCGTGTGGATCGACGAGGCCGGCATGATCGTCCGTCCGGCCGAAGCAGGGTGGCCCGGAGGGCGCCAGGAGTTGCCGGCCAACCTCATCAGCTCCTTGCCCAAAGTGGGTCGGGCCAAGACGGCGCCACGACGTCGCGAAGGCTCGCCCGCCACCAACGTGCTGAGCGCCGGCCAGGACCGTGCCGGGTACGGCGATGCCATCCGTGACTGGGTCGCCCATGGGTCGGCCAGTGTTTACGCACTCACGCCCGACGAAGTGATCGCCCGCTCGCAACCACGGTCGATCGATCAGTCGGAGGCAGCCGGCCACTTCGAGCTCGCTAATCACCTGTGGAGCTCCGGATCGCGATCGTCGGCGATCGAGCACTTCAACGCATGTCACCGGCTCCAGCCCGACAACTGGACATATAAGCGTCAAGCATGGTCGTCCGTGAGCAACGAACGAGTCAGCGGCGAGTTCGGCCGGTTCGTACAGGGTCCGCTCAAGGGCGAGGAAGACGACTGGCCGTTTGCGTCGGACTTCCGTTCCGACGTGGCCATGCTCGAAGCCGGCGAGTACTACCCCGCGACCCTCTGACCGCGATGTTGTCACCGGGTCGAGCTGGGCATCGCCCAGTTCGGGGGATCCCATCGCCCAAGTGAGTCAAACTGCCGCCGTCCATCGCCCAAATCACTCGAACTGGGCGATGAAACCAACCGATCTGGGCGACAGCCTCGATCTCGAGTGGGTGTCGTCGACCGGCGACCACCCGGGTGGTGATCGCTCGGTTTTCGGCGCGGAGTTCATGGCACTCACTAGCACCAGCGCGAGCCTCAGCTCCGGGTGCGGAGCTTCAGGCCGCCGCTGCGAATCTGTCCGTCGCGCACGAGGTAGGTCCCGCGGTACACCGAGATCCGTGTGGCCCCGGCTACCTGTTCACGGGCGGTGAGCTGCACCGTGATCACATCGCCGACCGCGTCGAGGATCAGCAGTTCGCTCTTCACGGTCTTACTGAAACCGGCGGCGAATCGTTCGTAAGTCGAGTTCTTGACGAAGTTCTTCCCGCCGATCTCCCACGCGGTTTTGTAGTCACCTGCCTCGATGGCCGAATAAAAGGCGCGCACGACCTGCTCCGCGGGCGACGCCACGTATGCCGATGGGCGCGTCGGCACCGGAGGAACGGTCGTGACCGAACGAGGTGCGCAGGGGCCGAGCGAGCGACTCACGCGACTATCGACAAAACGTTGCGCTCGGCGGGCATCGATAGCGAAGGCGAGCCCTTCGGTGTCCACCAGGGTGAGAACGACAACGCCAACGACCTGACCACGTCGGTTGATCAGTGGTCCACCGGAGTTGCCGAAGTTCACCGCGGTGTCGGTCTGTAGAAGACCGCGGATCTTTTCGCCCCTCGACTCCAGCGAGACATTCAGCGCGCTTACCGATCCCTTGGCGAAGCTGAAACCGATCGCCTCAGGGAACCCGAGGGCGGCAACATCGTCGGCAATCCGCGGTTCCTTTGGTGCCCACGCCATCGATGGAACCGCGACAGTCACCTTGACCAACGCCAGATCGTCGGTATCAGACAACCGCACCTCTGTCGGCTTGAGTACCCGTTCGTTGGCCAGCCTTATTGAGAGCTGCGCGTAGTCCTCAACCACATGGCGGTTGGTGACAATCCATCCGCCCACGGCGAACCCGGTCCCCACGAACTTCGACCCCCCGCACGCCGTGTTCTCGATCCGCACGATGGAAGGACGGACCGCGGTCACGACATCGGCCCACGACGCACCCGAACGAATCACGGTCGTGACCGTGGACGCCGGAACGGCGTTGGCCGGGCTTCCGAGCGTGATCGTGCCGACACTGACGACGGCAAGAAGGCTGACCAGCGCAGTCGTCCGCACCCGCTCAGTATTCCGCACCCGCCGAGTCGTCGGTGCCAGCACGGTCATCGGAAACCGTTCATGGAGGATGAGAACCTACCGAGGCGCGCCAGTTCGCCACGAACTGGCCGCAATGGCTGCCACGCTCGACGACATGACGTCACACGAGCCTTCACACGACTTCGACTTCCTGTTGGGAACGTGGCGGGTCGAGCATCGACGGCTCACGACCCGACTCGCCGACGGACACGACTGGGAGGAGTTCGACGGCACGTGCGAAGCCCGGCCCATCCTCGGCGGCACGGCGAACA
Organism: Acidimicrobiia bacterium; assembly: GCA_043719425.1. Lineage (GTDB taxonomy): Bacteria > Actinomycetota > Acidimicrobiia > Acidimicrobiales > JANYDT01 > JANLQX01. The sequence continues at coordinate 3,707 of JAYSTV010000543.1, forward strand.
TCGACGACAACGTGATCAACCTCCCTGGCGGCATGTACCGGGCCGCGTCGCTGCGATCGTTCGACCGAGCCACGGGCACATGGGCGATCTGGTGGCTCGACGGTCGAGCCCCACGCCAACTCGATGTTCCGGTGGTCGGCGGCTTCAGCGACGGGACCGGCCTCTTCTACGCCAAGGACACGCTTGGCGGTCAGCCGATCCTGGTGCGGTTTCGGTGGACCGACACGGCGACGGCAACGCCCCGTTGGGACCAGGCTTTCTCTCCGGACGACGGCAAGACCTGGGAACTCAACTGGACGATGACCTTCCACGCTTCATACGCACGCTTATGAAGCGAGTGAGACCCGCTTCAATCCCCCATCTCGCTCAGGAGGTCGGTCGACCGGTGGTCGACCACCGCCTGAAAGTGGCGGCTGGCGAGCACGTCAACGAGCGCCAGGCCGCGCTCGTTGGCGAGATCGAACGTGGCCCCAACTAAGACCGCGGTGGAACAACTCGTGAGGTGACCAAAGCGGTAGTCATGCCAGAGCTGGGCGAACGGATAGTCGTTCACGCCTCGCTCGACGAGGCGGTCGTGATACGTCTGCACGAGTGATGATTCATTCGCCCGACGATCGTCGACCGTGAGCGAGCCGCCGAGGAAGTAGCAGAGGTCGTAGATCCCCGGTCCTCGACCGATGCCCTGCCAGTCGATAACGACAACGGCTCCCTCGGCGTTGCCTGCGTCGAAGAACATGTTGTCCACGCGGTAGTCCTGATGCAACAACGTCCACGGGTAGTCGGCGATCTTGTTCATGATCGCCCAGAAGTTGACCGAGATGAGATCACCGGCGGCCGCCCCGCCATCGGGAAGTGACGACGCAAACTTGGCGTTGAAACCCGCCCACAGCGCGGGCCACATCTGGGCCAGTCCCTCGATGCGGGCATGCACCACACTCGGCACCCACTCCATCGCGGGCGTTTGCACCTTGCCCCACCAACCGGCGTGCAGGTCGGCCATCGTCGACACCGCATCACGCGCTTGCGCGACGGTGACGCCCTGCACCTGATCGCCCATCACGAGATGACCGAGGTCTTCCATCACCACAACGAACTCGGCCGTGCCACTGATGATGTCGGCGAAGTACACCTGCGGCGTGCGCACTGCGGTGGCGGCATCGAGCTCTCGCATGAAGCGAATCTCGGCCTCGTACATACCGAGGCCGACGCCCTGGGCGCGGTTCTCTTCGAACGGGGATGGCGACTTCACAATCACTGTGGTCGGAGCCGCTCCGGGCTCACCGTCGTAGGCCATTTGAATACGGGCGAGCTCACCCATCACGCCCACGCCGGCCCCCAGCGGCTCGATCGTGATCGCGGCCACACGCGAGTCGACAGGAAGCGCACCCGCCTGGTGGAGCACCTCCGTCATCCACTCAGCAGTAACAGCAGCGGGATTGGCGGGGATGGTCAGCGTTGACATGAGCGCCAGATCCTAGAGACCGGAAGGAGCACGCCTACAGTCGGCTTCGCGTGGCTCCGGCCGGCGAGTTGCGAAACATGTTCTCGGCGTCGAAGCCGATGCGAACGTCGGGGACGATCTCGATCACCACGCGTCCAGGCGTGTCGAGGTGATGGACGAACGCGGCCTGCTGATCGGTACTTCCCGGACGAACTTTCGCGGCGAGCGTGGGGTAGAACCACGCCTTCGTTTTATCGTCGTCGCGCACGAGCGCATTGCCCTTGTACGTGACCGTCTGACTGATGCCGATGTCAGTCCCGCGACTGGAGATGGCAATGGCCACGCGGGGTCGCGCTTCGATGGCCGGGACACGCTTGCGACGTC
>JAYSTV010000544.1:0-2288 GCA_043719425.1 Acidimicrobiia bacterium
TTGAGATACAGACTGGGCCGCATGCCCGGCGGCAATTGGTATATGAAGCAGAACGAGCAGTGGTTGTCGCACGTGCGGACCTGGTCGAACAGCGCCGACTGGACCTCGATGCCCAGCGTCTCCCCCGCACCCTTGGCGATGGACACGTCGAACTCGAGCCCTCCACGTTTGACCGCCAACTCGACCTCGGCCTCATCGACCAGAAGGCGATACTGAATTACATCGCGAACGGTCTCGCCGTTCACCGTGACCAACTCGTCGCCTACGACGATTCCCGCCAGCTCCGCCGGTGACGCGGGCGCCACACTGATCACGGAAGGGAGCGACATAACCCGTCAATCCTACCGGCCACCCTCCTGCCGACCGCCCGAAGCGCAACACTCATGCGTCACAGCAATCCGTGGAGGCCGGTACCCTGAGATGACGTGAGCACGACAACTGACCAAACCCACCACGTGGACCTGGTCCTGCTCGCCGCCCCCCGAGGGTTCTGCGCCGGCGTAGAAATGGCGATCAAGGCCCTGACCTGGCTGGTCCGAACCTTCGAGCCGCCGGTCTACTGCTACCACGAGATCGTCCACAACCGCCTCGTCGTCGACCGATTCCGCGACCTCGGCGTGATTTTCGTCGACGACTTGACCGACGTGCCGCGGGGCGCTCCCCTCATGCTCTCCGCCCACGGCTCGCCACCCGCGGTGGTGGCGGCGGCACAGGCCAACGGTGGCTTCGTCGTGAACGCCGTGTGCCCGCTCGTGACGAAGGTGCACCACGAAGCGAAGGTTCGCGCCGGCAAGGGTTTCCAAATCGTCTATATCGGCCACGAAGGCCACGACGAGGCGCTGGGCACCATGGCCGTCGCTCCAGAATCCATGCATCTCGTGGAAACCCCAGCCGACGTCGAGCAGCTCGATATCGAGGGTCCAGTTGCTCTGCTGGCCCAAACCACGTTGAGCCACCACGACTGGGCCGACGTTCTCGATGCTGCCCAGGCCCGCTTTCCCGACATGTGGGTACCCGGCCGCTCCGACCTTTGCTACGCCACGACCAACCGTCAAGATGCCTTGACGGCCATGGCCTCGCGCTGCGACGCCATTGTCGTCATTGGCTCGGCCAACTCCTCGAACACCGTGGCGCTCGCCAAAGTTGCGGTCGCCGCCGGCTGCGCGAACGTCTACCGGGTCAACGGGGCCGACGAGCTCTCTGCGGATCTGCACGGCATCGTCGGCGTCACCGCCGGCGCGTCGGCCCCCGAAGAACTCGTCGACGCAGTGATCGCCCGGCTGGCCCCCACCGGGGGCGTGGAACTCGTCCGGGTCACAGAGGAAGACGAATACTTCCCCCCGCCCAAGGAGCTCCGCGAGATGGTTCCGGCAATCGCCGCGGCGTTGGCCTTCGGTCTGGGCGCCCCGCCGCCGTTCAGTAGCGCCCTGGCCAATGACCGCTCCACCGCGGCCAGCAACGTCCTCGCCCAACTCCGGTAGCTTCAGCCCCTGGGGGCGCCCTGCTCGTCCCAGTAGCGGACGACGGTGGATTGGCTGGCCGTGGCCATGAGGGTGCCGTCCTCGGCCCACAGATGCACGAGGCCATGGCCGAAGCCGTGGTGGACGCCGTGGACCCGGATATCAAGCAGCACCCATTCGGTCGGCACGAGCTGGATGACCCGCAACGTATTGTCGAGCGAGTTCCCGCCAGCCCGCACACCAAGTGCTTGACCGATGGCCATCGGCACGAAGTCCCCGAGAATGGCCAGACCTGCTGCGGTCGACGTGGCCACGCCGGGAAGCCGAGCCCACAGAGCGGACCGACCGTCGGCACTCGGGGTGCCGTCGAGCTCGTCGAGATCGCGACCTCTTGCGGTGCGGGCCTGCATTGCTTCGTTGATCGAGTTTTGCGTGCCGAAACGATGGCGCCGCAGCGGACAATCGAGCGGATGCGGAACATCGGGCATGACGGCAAACGAACCTTGGTCCTTGGCGGACCGGGAGCCGAGCGCGCCGTTGACCGTCAAGATCTCGTCGTTTCCGCACCGCACGACCACCCGCGCCTGCGACGTGGCCCGGCCGTGCACGGCCAAGGTGACATCGAGATCGAGCACGGAGCCAACCTTGGCAAACGACAGATACTGGGCGGTCGCCCAGATCAGGGGACGCTCCGACGTTGCTTCCATTGCCTCAATGGCGGCGCCGAGACCGGCGCCGCCGAAGAGATTCCCCGCCCACGTGCACAACGACTGCTCCACGGGAAGCACCCACCGAAACGGGTTATGGGTGGCGACGAGGCCGAGAAAC
>JAYSTV010000545.1:0-2286 GCA_043719425.1 Acidimicrobiia bacterium
CGTGCTCCCGGCGTCGTCAGCCCTCCAAGAACGAGATGCCGAGGTTGGGAAGAAGCGTCTGGCTCGCCGGTTGCGTCGGGCCCTCGAAGGTGTGGCCGAACACTACGAGTTGGTTCTCGTCGACTGCTCGCCTGCGCTGGGCTCACTGACGACCAACGCGCTTGCCGCTGCGGAGTTGGCGCTCATGGTGGTTGAGCCGGCCGCGCTGTCGGCTCGGGGCGTCGCCGGCGTGAGCGACCTGATCGACTCCGTCTGGGACCAGTACAACGATCGGCTCGACATCGCCGGGGTGATCGTGAACCGAGTTCCGCCGGTGTCCCATGAGGCCGATCGGCAGAACGAACTTCTGGTGCGCATGCTGGGGCGGTCCACGGTGTGGGTGCCCGAGATTCCCCAGCGAGTGATCGTCACCGAGGCCCTGAGCCAGCGCCTGCCGATTCATCACACGGGCGTTCGCGGCGCCGAGACGGCATCGATGTTCGACATCCACTACGCCAAGCTCCGCCGGGCGGGCCGCAAAGCTCTCTCTGCGGGCTAATAGGCGGTTGGCCACCGCCTCGGCGCAAGTCGGAACGTTGTCTGGTTGGCGACTCGTTGCCGCTGTGGCGACGTCGCCAAACGCCCAACGCGTCGCCAACGATCCAACGATCGGCTTTCGCCATGAGCAGTTCTCGAACTTTGGCTGCCGAACTCCTAAGGTGAGGGGCGTGGCAACAACGATGCTGCCCGATGCAGCGCTACTTCCGAGGGTCCTCCCCACTGAGCGACTCAATAGCCGCGGCATGGCGGTGGGCGCTCTCCGCACGGACCTGCGTCGGATCGCCTCATGGCGCAACGCGTTCACCGTGGCCTCCGCGTTGACGCAGACGGTCGGCATGATCATCGCCGTCGACTTCCTCGTCGAGCGGACCGGGTGGTGGCCGCTCTACGGCGTCGCCTTCGTGCTGATGGGGCGGGGCCATGCGTGCCTCTCGATCCTCGGGCACGAGTCGGCGCACAAACTCCTCTTTGCCAATCAGCGGTTGAACGATGCGATCGGCGCGGTGTTCTGCAATGCCCTGGGCTTCACGTCGCAGGCGGCGTACCGTCGCTCGCATTTCACCCATCACCGTGACCCGCTCGGTCCGAACGAGCCTGACCTCACGCTCTATCGCGACTACCCGGTCACGGCCACCACGCTGCGACGCCGATTGCGTCGTGACGCCACCGGCGAGTCCGGGTGGAAGCTCGTGAAAGGGATCGGCCGAGGTCTGCGCAATCCCATGAGCCGGAGCACGGTGGCCCAGGTCCTCGCCGTCCAAGCTGGCCTGGCCGCGGTCCTCACCGTGGCGGTTGGCTGGTGGGCCTGGCCCCTGCTTTGGCTTGCTCCATGGATGACGATTTGGCGGGTCATCAACCGTTTGCGGGCGATCGCCGAACACGGCGGCATGGCCCACTCCAACGACGATCGACTCACCACCCACCACGTGCGTCAGTCGTTATCCGCACGGTTCTGGATGGTCCCCTACAACACCGGTTGGCACCTTGCCCACCATGCCGACATGGGCGTGCCGTGGCGCAATCTGCCCCGGTTGCATAGAGAACTGGTCGACGCCGGCCATGTGGTCGTGGGTCTCGAGTACCCGACCTACCGGGCCCTGTGGCGGCGTCTGGCGAGCCGGCCGTCGGTTACGTCATGACCGGCGTCCTTGCCGCTCGCACCGACGAGGTCGTGAGCGGGGTGCGGGAGCGGGCCGAGAAACACGAACGAGCTCGACAACTCTGTGAGGATACCGTCGCCGATCTAAAGCGCACAGATATTCTGCGCGCCTATGTTCCTTTGGTCTACGGAGGACCGGAGTACAACCCGTTCGAGACGATGGCGGCGATCGAGCAGCTCAGCGCGGCCGACGGCTCCACGGGATGGTGCGCCACAATCGCGTCACTTACGTCTCACATTGCTGGATGTCTTCCCCCCGACTCGGCCCGTGCCATCTTCGGTTCCCACGACGCTGTGGCCTGCGGGGCCTACGCCCCATCGGGCACCGCCAGTATGTCGTCGAACGGCTCGTTCGCGGTGAGCGGTCGATGGGCCTGGGGGAGTGGCTCGTCGTTCGCCACGTGGATGACGGGCGGAACGATCGGTGACGACCAGCGTCCTCGGCACATGTTCTTCCGGTCAGACGAGATCGACGTTCACGACACCTGGTACTCGAATGGCCTTCGCGCTACCGCGTCGCATGACTTCAGTGTGGATGCCCTCACGGTGCCCGCCGAACGAGTGGCCGTGCTCGGATCTCGTCCGGT
>JAYSTV010000546.1:0-2282 GCA_043719425.1 Acidimicrobiia bacterium
GCCAGAGGTGGCGCAGCGCTCGGCGTAGCCCATCGGCCGGCGTCATCCGCCCGAAGCTACGAAGGGAAGGTCACTTCGGAATGTCTCCCCTGTGAACGCTGCATTGCGAGCGCCTACACGCAAATGGCATGTCGGCTCAGAAGCGGGGCCCCGCCGATGGACGGATTCAGCGCTCCTGGGCCGCGGGCCCGGCGACCACGTGCAAAAGAGCTTCGCCCGCAGCGTAACGACGGAGGTTGTCGCCGGCCTTGGCGTAGGTGAACCGGAAGAACCCGGTGGTGCCGCCTGCGATGTGCGGCGTGATGCGCACGTTGGGCGAACCCCAGAGCGGATGATCGGCGGGGAGCGGCTCGGGATCGGGGATGCGTTGCTCGCTCACGGGTCCGTTGGTGCCGAGGTGCTGGGCGAACAGGCTCACGCGTAGCTCTTCGATCATCCATCGAACGTCGAGCAGCCCGACGGCGCCCGGTGGTGACAATCGGAGTGCCTCCCGGTACGAAGTTTCGAGGGCCCGGGCGGTATGCATTCGGGGTGTGTCACGGTGGGGATCGGTCGCCAGTTTCGACATGCGGTGGAGCACGGCGTCGAGGTAGAGGGGAAGGTGGGTGAGTCGAGTCACGCCGGTCCGGGCGACGAACCCCGCACGAAGGAGACGAGCGACCTGCTCGATGGCATCGTTGATCGATGCGGACATCGCCGGTGATCGCGGCTGGCGCTGCATCTCCTGGAACACGCGCTGCACCTTCGAATAGGTCGTAAGCGTACGGGCTATATCTCGCCCGACCGAGGCAGTCACGAGGGGCAGATCCTTCTTCACCGACGCAACGAGCGCGGCGAACGCATCGGCAGTGAACACCGGTCCGGCGTTGGCGGAGAGCGCATGGTCGATGACGGCAGCAACCGCATCGTCGAGAAGGGCATCGACGTTCCCGCCCGGAGCGGCGGCGAGGGCGAGGCGGTCGGTGGCTTCGATGGCGCGTCGAAGATCGCGTCGTGACGGTGGCGCAGTGAGCTGCAGTAAGCGTTTCGTACCGTCCCACATCGCTTCGCGTTGGGTGCGTTCGTCGACCATCACCCGGACCGAGACGCCGGTCCCTTCATCGACAAGCGACGGAAAGCCCGGCACGGTGAATCCGAGTTGGTGGGTCGCCACTCGGAGTTCGAGATTACCGAACGTCCACGACGATGCGGCTTCGTGCTCCAGCCCGGGCATTGCTGCGGCGAGCTCGACACGTGCCCGGCTGTTGAGCTGAGCGCGCAACGTCGCAAGGTCTCGACCGGCGGCCATCAACGAACCGTCGATGTCGTGAATCTCGAATCGCATCCGGAGGTGCGGTTCGAGCCGCGACGGGTCGAACTCGTCGGCTGAGAGGGGCGCACCGATGGTGTGGGCGATGTACCGGGTGAGCGCGTCGAGAAGGGATCCGGAGCCGGGATCGGCCGACGCCAGGAACTTCTCGACGTGGTCGGAGATAGGGATCAACTGTCGACGAATCGTTTTGTTCAGCGTACGTATCAATGCGTCGACCAATTCCGGTCGATGGCCGGCGATGTGCCACGAGAACTCGGCAGTGCGTAACTGGGGGAGCGCGATCAGCGGCACGATCGCGGTGACGCCGTCGTCGACTGCTTCCGGCTCGTTGACATACACCAATGGAGCGGGAGCGTCGGTCGACGGCCACGTGTCGGGAAAGTCTTCCCACCGCACGTCGGCGGCCGCCTCGGCGAGGAGATGCTCCATAGTGAGCGAGAGGAAGTCCGGCAGAAGGGCACGCATGCCCTTCCACCACTGATTGAAACTGGCGGTGGTGGCGACCGTTTCGGGTACGCGATCGTCGAAGAACGCATAGGCACGATCGCCGTCGGCGAGCAGGTCTCGACGACGAGCACGCACCTCCAGAGCCTGCACTCGTCGGGCGGTCTCGGCGTTGGCGGTAACGAAGGCGTGGTGGTTCTCCCAGTCGCCGTCGACCAGAGCGTTTCGGACGAACAGTTCGCGAGCCTGGACCGGATCGATCCGTCCGAAGAACACGCGACGGCCGGTCACGATCGGGAGCCCCAGCAGCGTCACCCGTTCGATGGCGATGGCGGAGCCGGAGTGTCGCTCCCACTGCGGTTCGGAATGGCTCTTGGTGACGAGATGCTCAGCCGCTCGTTCGATCCACTCGGGTTGGATACGGGCGACGGTCCGGGCATAAAGGCGATTGGTCTCGACGATTTCTCCGGCCACGACCCACCTCGGTTTCTTCTTGGACTGCGTGGAACCGGGAGCAATCACGAAC
>JAYSTV010000547.1:0-5512 GCA_043719425.1 Acidimicrobiia bacterium
GCGTCCCACATGCCCTGCAGCCGCGGCCCATTGCCGAGCCACTCGTGGAACGCCGCATAGACCGGTACGTTGAGATACGCAGCAATAGCGAAACGGGCGCCGGTCCGAACGGCATCCACATCTTCCGATGGGCAGACGAAAAGGCGAGCAATCATTTCCTTGGGCGTTCCATCGAGCGACGCGCTCTGCACGATGTCGTTGACCTTGGCGACGTTGCTGGCCCCAAGCCAGTTCACGATGGCGCCGTCGCTCTCTCGGCCGGCGAGGCGCAGCATGCCTTCGCGCAGTCCGGCGATCATGATCTTCGGGGGCTGATCGAGACGGCGGCCAAGCTTGAAGCCCTTCACCGTGAAGGTTTCGTAGGCGTGGTCAATCTTCTCACCGGCGAACGCAGACTTCAGGAAGTGCACGCTGTCTCGTACGCGCGCATAGGGCTTATCGAAATCGATACCGTTCCATTGGCCGACGATCACGTTCGACGATGTGCCGATACCCATGATGAACCGTCCCGGCGCGGCCTCGGCCATCGTGGCGGCAGTTTGGGCGAGCAGCGCCGGACCGCGCGTGAAGGCCGGAATGATCGCCGTGCCCAGGCGCATGGTGGGAGCCCACTGCGACGCGAGCGCCAGTGGGGTGATGGCGTCGCTCCCGTTCGCCTCGGCCGACCACAGGTCGGAGTAGCCGAGGGTCTCGAGCTCACAGATCCAGTCACGTTGGTCGGCGAGGGCAACCCCGTCGAAGGGAACGGTCATGCCAAGTCGCTGGTCCATCAGCCCAGCGTAGAGCGCTTCGGGCAGTTGTGACGAGAGTCACAAAGAGGCGGAGACAAAACTGTCATACCCCCCTCGGCACACTGCATGCATGCGTACGAACCAGCTCGTCCTCCTCGCCGATGACCGCTCCGCCGACTTCTCGCTCGATGCCTCCACCCGTGAGGCTGGCCGCCGGGGCATCGCCGCCGCCCGTGAGGCGCTCCGCCTTGCCGCCGAGCGTCAGCTCATCGAGCGCCACGCCGCGTAATGCGCGTCGCGGGGCTGTCAGGAGGGTGTCGGTGCGGCGTTCGCTCGAACTTGTTCGGGCAGCAAGGCGGCAAACACCGTGAGCTGTTCAGTCGTCGGCTCGGCCGCCACGTCGGAGTAAAACCGGAACCGCGGGGCAACCCACAGCGCGAAGGTCTCGGCGAAGTCTCCGGCGCCGACCTGCAGATCGGTACATGCCTCGCACGTCCACCACGGGGTCGCAGGCCGATCACGAAAGGCCAGATACTGCGCCCGGACATCGTCGTCGTTGAACATCACGTCGGTCACGTGGCCGAGTTCATGGGCAATGTCGTGCGCCGTGCCCTCCACCGGTCGATCCAGTCGAACGTAGATCTCCACCCGCCGCTGAGTCACGAGCGTCATTCCGAGCAAACCCTGACGAGCCGGGCGAAAGGCGATCGTCCATCCCGGGTAGAGATCGGCCGGGCGAATGCGGAGCAACGCCAATGCCGCGCGACCCCGGTCCATCTCTCGAGTGCTCGACGCGCTCGCTCGTTCGACCACAAAGGGCCGCTCAAGTTGCACGCCTTCACCGATCTCCGACTTCGGGGCCACGAGCGCGGCCGTCGGCGCGTTCGGTGTGGTCTTGCGGCTGGACGATCGGGATGCGAACGCACCCGGGGCATCGAAACTGGCGACCGCGACCATGGCAGCGAACAGCACGGCAATGGCCACGGCGCTGCGCTTCGGAAAGCCCATCGCGGCCGGCCAACTGTTTCGTTTCGCGAGCCGAGCCATGGGTCAATACCGTATGCGCATTCATTGCTGAGCAGCCACTCATTGTGGCCTTTTGAGGAGCGCGACCCGTCCACTAGTTCTCGCGAACCACGGGCGACGCACCGCCGAGAACGCCACGACCGCCAATGGTCCGCCGTCGGGCCCACAGTGGGCTTGGCGTCACGGTCGTCGGCCCCATAGGTTCACTTCCATGTCGAACGTCGTCATCATGGAAGCAGTCCGTTCCCCCATTGGCCGCCGTGGTGGCGGGCTGTCCACGGTTCATCCGGCCGACCTTCTCGGGGCGGTCATGATCGAGGCGATTGCCCGAGCCGGGATCGAGCCGGGATTTGTTGATCAGGTCGTGGGTGGAAACGTCTCGCAGGTCGGCGAGCAGTCGTTCAACATTTCTCGCACCGCGTGGCTCGCCGCCGGGCTACCGCTCAGCGTGGCCGCCACCACGATCGACAGTCAGTGTGGGTCCTCGCAACAGGCGACCAGCATGGCGGCCGGTTTGATTGCGTCCGGAGCGTGCGATGTGGTCCTCGCCTGCGGGGTCGAGTCGATGAGCCGGATTCCGCTCGGTTCAAGCGTGAAAGCCGGACCCGGAAAGTCGATCCCGAAGAGCTACTACGCGCACTACGAGATGACCTCGCAATTCGAAGGAGCTGAGCGCATCGCCGCCAAGTGGGGAATCGCCCGAGCCGATTCCGATGCCTTTGGGTTGGAAAGCCAAAGGCGAGCAGCCCGGGCCCGCTCCGAAGGTCATTTTGAGCGAGAGATCGTCACCATCAACGCGCCCATCCTCGATGCCGACGGAAAGCCGACCGGCGAGACCACGCCAATCAGCATCGATGAGGGCATTCGGGAAAGCTCACTGGAGAAGCTGGCCACGCTCAAACCGGTGCTTGAACACGGCATTCACACGGCGGGCACCTCGTCGCAGATTTCCGACGGAGCATCGGCGGTCATTCTGATGTCGGCCGAGAAGGCGGCCTCGCTCGGGCTGCGCCCTCGGGCGCAAATCGTGTCCCACTGCCTCGTCGGGGTGGACCCGGTACTCATGCTCACCGGCCCAATCGACGCCACCCGGCGTGTGCTCTCACGCACCGGCATGACCCTCGGCGACATCGATGTCGTCGAGATCAACGAAGCCTTCGCCTCGGTCGCGCTGGCGTGGGAACGCGAGCTCCACGCCGACATGTCGCGGGTCAATCCAAACGGTGGGGCCATCGCCCTCGGTCATCCCGTCGGATCGACCGGAGCCCGGCTCGTGACCACGGCACTTCATGAGCTCGAGCGCACCGACACCACCACTGCGCTCATCACCATGTGCTGCGGCGGTGGACTTGGCACGGGAACGATCATTCAACGCCTGTAGGCGCCAGCGGTGGTCCAGCGCTGCGCTCGCGCTCTTCGGCGTTGGCGCGATCGGCGCGGGCTGTGTGCAGGCCCGCTCGCCCATCGTGGTGGCCGAAGCGCCCGACACCACCGTGACGCGGGCGCCACTGTCTACCGTCGAAGGCCCGGTCCGTCGAGGGCCGCTCGTCGCCAACGCCGTGGTGGCCCGCAACGTCGACGGCGACACCATCGAGGTCGCCCTGCTCCTCACATCCGGAAAGCCGTCTGCCGAACGGGAAAAGGTTCGCCTCATCGGCATCGACACGCCCGAAACGAAACGACCCGACACCCCAATCGAGTGTTTCGGCAAGAAAGCCTCGGCCGCCACTGCTTCGTTGGTTCCGCCGTCGACCCCGGTACGACTGGAACGAGACGTCGAAGAGCGCGATCGGTACGGCCGCCTCCTGGCCTACGTCTTCCGAGCGAGCGACGGGCTCTTCATCAACCACGAACTCGTCCGTACCGGCTTTGCTGCGTCGTATCCGTATCCGCCGAACGTGGCCTACTCCACCGACTTTCGCGACGCCGCAGCCACGGCGCAGGCCGTGGGCGTCGGCCTCTGGGGTACCTGCGGCGATCCGCACGTGCCCGCCTGAGCCCGCCCGAGCCCGCCCCGAGCCCGCCCGAGTCCGGTGCGGGACCGGAGCGGGCGCCGCCGCTAGCGTGCACGGCGTGAAGGAAACACTGGAACGCCTCGGGCTGAGTCCCGCGACCAGGGCCGTCATCATCTCTTGCACCAATCTTGGCGAGCATCATGCGGCGACCAGCGCGGTCGTCCAACTCCAAGGCGCCCACCCGGCGATCTCGGCCGGGTTGAAAGTCCCGTGTCCATGGGCCCGCCACGCCGCCGCACTGCATCGTGGCGGTGATGTCGGGGTCCGCCTCACCGTCAACGCGGAGCACGACATCTATCGCTGGGGCCCAATCACCCAGAGCCCGAGCCTGCTCGATGGCAACGGCGGTTTCCCCGGAACGCTCGAAGACCTCTGGGATCATGCCGACCTCGACGAGGTCCGGCGGGAGTGCCGAGCGCAGGTCGAGCGGGCCATCCTGTGGGGTTTCGACGTGACCCACCTGTCCTCGCACTTCGACGCGCTGCTCCTGCGGCCGGAATTCTTCGACGTGGCTCTTGACCTGGCCGTGGAGTTCGACCTTCCCTTAGAGCTTCCCGACGAGGCCGTGCTCCGTCGGGCCGGATTCCGTCTGCGCGAGTTGGCCGCGGAGGAAAACCTGGTCTTTGCTGCTCGCGTTGTCGAACTCGACCAGGAACTCGAAGTCCCCCGTCATCCATCCGGTCGCACCGATGTCGAGGCCGCGGCCCGCGCCCTACGGACCTTCCTGGCCGAACTCGACCCGGGCGTGACGGTCCTGCGCATCAGTCCCGCGGTTGATACCCCCGAACATCGGGCATTGACCACCAGCACCGCGGGCATCTCGATGTTCGAAACCGTGATGGCCACCGTCGCCCAGCTCCCCGTCGGTGGCTCGCCGGCCGACAACGTTCGGCTCATCACGTATCGCGACCTTCGTACCGCCCAACGCCAGAAGTAACCCGGAGTCGCCTCCGTAGGCGCTGCCTCGTCGATACGATCGAACTCCAAACTCGACGGTCCGCACCGGACCGCCAAGGAAAGCGAGAGCAACCGACATGGCGAAGTACCTCAGCCAGGAATGGCACGACAAGGCCAAAGAACTGGCCCAAACGTTCCCCGAGCGCGCCGGCGCTACCGCCAGGATGGCCTACGTCGTATCAGGCAGCCCGGAGGGCGACATCTCGTACCACCAGATCATCGAGAACGGAAAGGTTCTGGAGCAGGGCGTCGGGCTGTGCGAGAACGCCGAGATCACCATGACGGTCACCTGGGACGACTCAGTGAAGATTCAAAAAGGCGAGCTCGACGCCAACGCCGCGTTCATGCAGGGCCGCATGAAGGTGGCTGGGAACATGGCCAAGCTCATGGCGCTGATGCCACTGACGATGAGCCCCGAATACAAGGACATCCAAGTCGCCGTGCGCGAGCACACCGACTACTGATCACCACTGATCACCATCTTCTGGCTGCGGGCGGGGCTCCCCGAACGGGCGCCCGCCCGCGCCGTGTAGCGCCGGCTGACATGGCTGCCAGGCGACAGCGACAGCGACAGGTCAGCGAACGCCGAAGAAGAGATCGTTTTCGCGTACTCGCGCCGAGGCGCCCTTCTCCAGATGCCCGACCAGATCTTCACCGGCGATGGCTTCCACCCGGGACCTGGCCAAGGTGTAGTCCTCGAACGGGTAGATGCTGCGGGCGTCGTCCTCGGGAAGGCCGAACCACCACTTCGACGTGGGATCGATCTGGGTGGCGTGGGCCAGC
>JAYSTV010000548.1:0-2281 GCA_043719425.1 Acidimicrobiia bacterium
GCGAACGGGGCGAGGCCGTCGACCATGGCGAGCACGGTCGCCAGGCCGCGTGGTGTGCCCGTGGCGGCATGCGGGAGCAGCAACGTTCGGAGTCCGGCGCTAATGCCGAGTCCGTCGTTCACGTAGTTGTCGCCGACCATCAGCGAGGTCGTCGCCGCTGATCCGAGCGCGGAGAGCGCCACGTCGAAGAGCATCGGTCCGTCGGCCTTCAAGGCATCGTGTTGGTACGAAAGGACGAACACATCGATGAGCTCGGCAAACCCATGCGCCTCGGCGATCGGCACCAGGTCAAACGCGACGTCGGAAATAATCGCGACGCGCAACCCGCGAGAGCGTGCGGCGCGAAGGAACTCAATCGTGTCGATGTACGGAACCCAACCATCAGGACCGGTCTCGTGGACATAGAGAGCATCGGCCACGCCGGGGCAGAGCGCGTCGAGTTCACGCCACAGATCGGTCCAACACGATCGGTGCAACTCGGCCGTGCGATCGCGACCCTTGGCTACTTCTTCTGTCGTTCGTGACGAAACACGCGCCGCCTCCCACAGCCGGGCGGCGTCATCGATAGCGATTCGCCTTCCGTTATCCGCCGACCACTCCGCGATGAACGCCGGCGATGACGCGGTATCGCAGAGGGTGTGCCCGAAGTCGAGCAGCAGTGTATCGACGGGTGACGCAACGAGCACGGTGGAGCGTTACGCCATCTTTTGCTGGAGCCGCACGTTGAGCGCTTCGAGGAAGTCCTCCGTGTGCAGATACGGCGTGTCGCGCGAAATCAGCAACGACAGGTCCTTCGTCATCTCGCCGGCCTCGACCGCCTCGATGCACACCTTCTCCAACGTGTGCGCGAAGTTGGTGACTTCGGGAGTGCCGTCCATCTTGCCGCGGTAGCTCAAACCCTGGGTCCACGCGTAGATCGAGGCAATCGGATTCGTCGACGTCTTGTTGCCCTTCTGGTGCTCACGGTAGTGACGGGTAACCGTGCCGTGGGCCGCTTCGGCCTCTACCGTCTTGCCATCCGGAGTCATAAGTACGCTTGTCATCAGGCCGAGCGAGCCGTAGCCCTGGGCCACCGTGTCGGACTGCACGTCGCCGTCGTAGTTCTTGCACGCCCACACGTAGCCACCCTCCCACTTCATGGCGCATGCCACCATGTCGTCGATGAGGCGGTGCTCGTAGGAGAGACCGGCTTTGTCCATATCGGCTTTGAACTCGGTCTCGTAGATCTCTTCGAACAGGTCCTTGAACTGGCCGTCGTAGGCCTTGAGGATCGTGTTCTTGGTCGAGAGATACACGGGCATGTTGCGATCGAGGCCGTAACGCAACGAGGCTCGGGCGAAGTCGCGGATGGAATCGTTGTAGTTGTACATGCCCATGACCACGCCACCGTCGGCGCCGTAGTCGGCGATCTTCATTTCCACCGGAGCGCCGCCATCGGATGGCACGTAGGTCATCGTGACGGTACCGGCGCCGGGCACCTTGAAGTCGGTCGCCTTGTACTGATCACCGTGCGCATGACGACCGATCACAATCGGCTTCGTCCACCCCGGCACGAGCCGCGGGATGTTCGAGATGACGATCGGCTCACGGAAGATCACGCCGCCCAGGATGTTGCGGATCGTGCCGTTGGGCGACTTCCACATCTTCTTCAGGCCGAACTCTTCGACGCGCTGCTCGTCGGGCGTGATCGTGGCGCACTTGACGGCCACGCCGTATTTCTTGGTGGCGTTGGCGGAGTCGATGGTGACCTGATCGTCGGTGCGGTCACGCTCTTCGATGCCCAGGTCGAAGTACTTCAGATCGATGTCGAGATACGGCAGGATCAACTTGTCTTTGATGAACTGCCAGATGATGCGGGTCATCTCGTCGCCGTCCATCTCGACGACGGGATTGGCAACTTTGATCTTCGACATGGGTGTTCGGGCTCCTCGAGTGTCTTCCAGCGGACCCGGGCAGTCTAGGACTCAGCGAGGAAGAACCAAGACAAGTTGTAGACAAGCTCAGGCGTCGGACTCCGCCACCGAACGAGCACTGAGCCGACGCAACACCCGCAGGAACTGCTCGGGCTCCTGGGCGCCGGGGAGCACGCCGACGCCGTTGAACACGAACGACGGCACGGCGCTGATCCCGAGCTCCACGGCTCGGTCCATTTCCTCGCGCGTCGAGCCGACGTAGTCCCCGGACGACAGCATGGAGCGAACCCCTTCACCGTCAAGGCCGCACGCCAGACCGATGGCCGCGAGTTCGTCGATCTCTCCGACGTTTCGTCCCTCGGTGAAAT
>JAYSTV010000549.1:0-13297 GCA_043719425.1 Acidimicrobiia bacterium
TGCACGATGGCAACGTCGTTGCGCGAGAGCCACATCGCCGCGTTTGCCACCGAGCGAGGCTGCCCGTTGGTGAGGGTCATGACGCCGGCCGGAGCCACCGTGACCGGGGCCGACGCCGATTCCACACGAACGACGGAGACGCGCGAATCAAGCGCCGTCAACGCGGACTCCAAGGCGACGGCAAATGTGCCCAAACCGCAAATCTTAGGCGGGTAGGTGCTCAGCAAACCGACGCGAAGGCCAGGGCGGGCGCGAACGGGCGAACGGAGGGACAGTGGTGCGGACATCGTGAGACTCCTCTGCTAGGCGCTGCGCTGCTTCGCGCTGGCTCGCGCCTGGAACGACGCTCCAGCGTGCGACTACTTGTCCCAGGCCTTGCGCACTGCGGCCTGAGTGACTTGCTTCTCGGCTTTGGCGGCGCGCTTCTCCTTGAGCGTGCGGCCGGGCTTCTTCGCGTTTGGTGCGGTCGGAGTTCCCTTATTTGCCATGGCGCACCCTACAGGTCCAGATCTTCAACCGGGCCGCAAGCGCCCTCGGTGTGACATATCCGTGGTTTTGCTTCTCGGTGACACAGCGCTCAGGAATCCATCTGTGCGCATACGAATTCGACACGACAGTCCAGCATCGACGCCAGCGATACCTGCGGCGATCATCGTGCTCGCCGTTCGTGCAACTTCCGGCGTCTCGCTTCGCCCTAGAGAAGCGAGGCGAGGAATTCGTTTGTGCGCGTACGTTCCTCAGCCGAGCCGAAGACGCTCGTGCAGAACTCGGTGGCCCCGGAATCGGCAACTCGCTGAACGTGGGCGGCGAGGGCCAATTGGGCCATCCTCATGCCCACCATGCTCCCCGAGGTCGGCGGCGACGGCCATTCGCTGCCCCGAACGTTCCCCTTGCCGGAACGTCGTTCCGTGGGCAGGAACGGTGGCGTCATCGCCGGTAGCCTCGGACCGTGGCCCCTCTCGACGACCTGCTTGCGCCCCTTCGCCCCCACCCCGACCTGGCCGCGCTGGCCGCGATCGAGAAGCGGGTGCTGTGGCTGGCCTGTCGGATGATCGACCATGCCAATCACGATCGTCCCAATGCCGACGGCATCAAGGTCGGCGGGCATCAGGCGTCGTCGGCGTCGATGACCACGCTCATGACGGCGCTGTACTTCGCCCATCTCGAGCCCGGCGACAAGGTCAGCGTGAAGCCTCACGCGTCGCCGGTGTATCACGCCATCACGTACCTCACCGGGCACCTCGATCGCTCGTACCTCACCACGTTGCGGCAGAAGGGTGGCCTCCAGGCCTATCCGTCGCGCACCAAAGATCCCGACCCCATCGACTTCTCGACCGGTTCCGTCGGCCTCGGCGTGGCTGCTCCCCTCTTCGCCGCCACCGTGCGCCGATATACCGACGCGCACTTCGGGGCCAAGGGACGCGAACCCCGCTTCATCGCCCTGATGGGTGACGCTGAGCTCGACGAGGGCAACGTGTGGGAGGCCATCGCGGATCCTGCGGTGCAGGGACTCGGCAACGTGATGTGGGTCGTTGACCTCAACCGGCAGTCCCTTGATCGCGTGGTGCCCGGGATTAAATCAGCGCGCTTACAGAAGATGTTTGCCGACAACGGCTGGAACGTGGTCGAGGCAAAGTATGGGCGCATACTTCAGGCGGCGTTCTCGCGGCCTGGAGGCTCGTCACTACGCGCCTGCATCGACGAGATGCCGAACGAGGTGTACCAGTCGTTCTTCGCCTTGCGCGGCGCCGCTCTGCGCGAAGCGTTCTATGCACGAGCATCGAACGAGGTGCGTCGCTTTCTTGATCAGGTGCCCGACGAGTCGCTCGCCACGCTTCTGCAGAACCTTGGGGGCCATGACCTGACCGAGTTGCTCAGTGCCTACAGCGCCGCCGATGCCGTGACCGACCGCCCAACCGTCGTGTTTGCGTACACGATCAAGGGCTTTGGTCTGCCGATGGCCGGTGATCCGTTGAACCATGCGGCGCTCATGACCAAGCGTCAGATCGAGGAGTTCCGCGCCGGCCTCGGCCTCACCGATGACAACGAGTGGAATCGTTTCGAGGTCGATTCGGCCGAGCAGGCGTTGTGCGACCGGGCCAGTGCCGCCATCGCCCCCAAACAGAAGGTGCTCCACGGTGCATGGCCGACGGTGCCGATCGAAACCGACGTGCTCGGCGGCGCGGCCGGAGCGAAACCGTCGTCAACCCAGGAGTCGTTCGGCAAGATCCTTGTCAACCTGGCTCGCGTCCCGGAGGTAACCAGTCGAATGGTCACGACCGCTCCCGACGTGGCCGTGTCCACCAACCTCGGAGGGTGGATCAACAAGGTCGGCGTGTTCTCGCCCGAGCCGCAGGAAGATCTGCGTCCCGGTGATCTCCTGCGCTGGATTCAGGGGCCGACGGGTCAGCACATCGAGCTTGGCATCAGTGAAATGAACCTGTTCCTCCTGCTGGGAATGCTCGGTCTGTCGGGTGATCTCAATGGACAGCCGCTGCTCCCCATCGGCACCGTCTACGACCCGTTCGTGTGCCGCGGTCTCGACGCGTTTATCTACGCGGTGTACTCGGGTGCGCGTTTCGTCGTGGCCGGTACGCCAGCGGGGACGACGCTGTCGTATGAAGGTGGCGCCCATCAGTCCACGATCACCGCGTCGATCGGCGTGGAGCTTCCGGGCGTGTGTTTCGCTGAGCCCGCCTACGGCACCGCCCTCGACTGGATCTTGTGCGACGGGTTGAACCGGCTCGGTGCTGCCAACGGCGAGGCGATGTACCTGCGCCTCACCACCCGGCCGCTGGATCAGGCCCCGTTCGAGGCGGCACGAACTCGTATGGGGACAGATGAATTGCGTCGTCAGGTGTTGGCCGGTGGGTACCGGCTCGTCGACGCCAGCGCGCTCGCCGCAGGCGGGGCCCCGGTCGTCACGCTGGTCGGGAGTGGCGCCGTTCTACCGGAGACACTCGCCGCCGCCGCCGCGTTGGCCGACGAGGGTGTGGCCGCGCACGTCATCGACGTCACCTCGCTGGATCGGCTCTACCGACTGTGGCGGGGCGGGCTACGCACGGGCGCCGCTTCGGCCAGTCGTATGCGCACTGATGATCACCTCGCCGCGTTGTTTGGCGGCGCCGATCGTCACGCGCCAATGATCACAGTCCACGATGCCTCTGCGCACGCGATGGCATGGCTCGGTTCCATCTTCGGCGCGCCCGTGACGGCCCTCGGCGTCGACATGTTCGGCCAATCAGCGTCAATCACCGACACGTACAAGTTGCACGGGTTAGACACGGACACGGTTGTCAATGCGGCGTTGGTGGCGCTGGAGTAGTCGGCTCCGTCCGGCAACCAACCAACAGAGCGGCGTTGGTGGCGCTGGAGTAGTCGGCTCCGCCGGCAACAGTGCCTTACGGTTCCATCACGACCCAGCCGCGGCGTTGTAGTTCCGCGGCGAGACGTTCGGAGGGAACGCTGCGGAGCGACGTCGCCGTCTCGTTCGGGGCCGCCGCGACTGGCGCTCGAACCTTTGGGGGAGCCGAGGCGCGAACGACCTCTCGCGGCGGAGGCTCGGTCGGAACCGGCCCGTCGCCGGAGTCCGCTTCGTTCTGCAGTTGCTCGATGAACCCCGCAATTTCATCGCGAGTGAACTTTCCAGCGGCCTGGCGTTGACTGAATCCCATTGTGCCGCGAGCGTCACGAAAGTCTTGGTGGCCGGCCTCCTGCAAAAGTCGAAGCAATTCGGCCACGTCCTTGCCAGATGCCGGTGGTCCGGAAGATTGCCCAAAAGCCATGACGGCGAAGCGTAGGCCGCTTACCCCGCGATCAGCACGGCTTCACCCCTCGGCAAACCGAAAACGTGCGGCCGCGGCGGAGTTCCTACCATAGGAAATGGTAGTTTCGCTTCCATGGAAACGACCATCGATCGAGCCGGGCGCTTGGTCTTGCCGAAGGCCCTTCGCGTCGCCCTGGGTCTCATAGACGGTGGACGGGTCGAGATCACCGAGGGTGATGGCCACGTCACGATCCGCCCGGTTCCGGCGGCGAAGCACCTCTCGACGTCTGCGAGCGGTCACTTGGTCTGCATCGCCGAGGGAGAAATGCCAACGCTCAGCGTCGAAGCAGTTCGCGAAGCGTTGGAGGGCGGTCGACGGTGAAGTCGCCGGATTCGAGCACGCTGATCGCAGCATTCGCGAGTTGGCACGAGGCGCACGCCGAAGCGAGCGAGGCGATTGTTGGAACCCGTCTCATCGGGCACACGATGTTCGAGTTTGTCTCTGTCCTCAGTCGCCTTCCGGAACCTCATCGGGTCGACGCGAAGCTGCTGGTCGCCTGGCTCGACAAGACCTACAGCGAGCCACCGCTTGTGCTCACTTCGCAGCAAACTAAGGCAGCGATCAAGACCCTCGTTACCAGTGACGTATCGGGCGGGGCCATCTACGACGGGCTGATCGGCATCACTGCGAGGACACACAACACCACGCTCATCTCGCTCGACCAACGAGCTGCAACCACCTATTCCCGCCTCGGGGTCATCGTGGTCGACCCAAGGCTTGCGCGGAGTTGAGCGCAGGTCGGCAGCTCTCGCTAACACTTCGCTAACGCCCTCCGGGCATCATCTCCCGAACGCCTTCAACGGATCACGGCGAAGGCCCGACGGCCGGCCGACAAGGCGACGACGGGAGGGTCCGGGAGCACACGCGCGTGCCCGGGCCGCCACGCTTCGCGGCCAGTAGTCCGGGCCCTCAGCCGGTCGCGAGGATCACCGCTTCGGCCGCGGCAAGCCCGGAAAGAGCTGCGCCCTCGATCTTTGCCCCGCCGAACGCATCGCCGGCGAACACGAGCGTGGTGCCGGGAATTGGCTCGACCGGAAGGCAGGCGCCGTGATGACCGACCAGCGGTCGGGCGTACTTCCATCGCTTCAACGCCACACTCACGGGCTGGGCATCGCCGAAGTAGTGACGGGCAGCATCGAGAAAGTATGCGCGCAGCATATCGAGATCATCGTCGAACCGTTCCCGGGAGATCGCGTCGTGCACATGAAAGGTCAACGCCGGGACTTCGGAGATGTCCTTGGCCATGTTGTCGCCCACGAAGGAGAACACGTCGTCATCTTCTTCGGTGAGCTGCAGCCCGCCGGGGTACGGCACCAGGCTCGGTCGATCGAGGGTCACGAGCAATGCGAAACACGGTGCGTAGGTCACCGACCGCAGCGATGCCTCGGCGTCTTCTGGCAGCGCCAACCATCCGTTCTCGCAGAGCGCGAGCGACTGGGGCACGGGCGAGGTGACAATCATGGTGTCGCTCTCCCACCGTCGACCGTCCTGAGTCGACACCGAAAGGGCGCCATCGAAGCCGGCGATGGCGTGGGCTTCCACCGAACACTCAACGTCGGCGGTCGCCGCCAAGAGTTTGGCGATGGTGCTCATGCCACCCTCCGCGCAGTAGCGGGGGTAGCCGTCCCCGGCGCCCGTAAACCCACGACACCACTCACGGACCACACCTGCTCGACGCCAGTCGTGGACCAGGTCGGCGAAGTCTGGAGAGCGAACCGTGAAGAACTGCGCGCCATGGTCGAGCCGAGCGGCGCGACCTCCGAGACCATCCATTCGACGCGTGGCTAAACGTCCGCCAACACTGCGTCCCTTATCGAGGACCACGGCGCGGCGTCCTGCGGTGCTCAACGCGTTGGCCGCCACGAGACCGGCGAGACCGGCGCCGATTATGATGACCGGGGGCCGCTGATCCTCCGAGGTGAATTCCACGTCCATGCTGGCGAAGATCTTGGCAGCTGGGCGACCAAACCTGTTCACGATCAGGTAGATGCTTCGCTTGGCAGGCGGTGCCTCATGCGTCGGTAGAGCTTCACTTCGAGCACCGGCGTTCACTTGGCAGGCACGGCGGAGCGTGTGAGGCTAGGAGGCGTGTCCGCTGACCCGACCTGGCTCCACGTGTTCGACGGACCGCACCACGGCACCAGGGTCGCCGTGAAGGACCTTCTCGACGTTGGCGGCACAATCACTACGGCTGGTTGCAAGGCGGTGGAACAGCGAGCAACCCTGGCATCCGCTGACGCCTCGTGTCTCCGGACCATTCGCGATGGCATGTCCGCCGGCGCCACATCGATTGTGGGCAAGACCAACCTCCACGAACTGGCCTTTGGTGCCGACGGAATCAACGCCGCCTACGGGACACCACGCAACCCGTTGGACGGGGCCCGCATCCCCGGTGGTTCGTCGAGTGGCAGCGCCGTCGCCGTTGCCACCGACCAGGCCGATGTTGGTCTCGGCTCCGACACCGGCGGATCGATCCGAATACCAGCCGCGTGTTGTGCCGTCGTTGGCCTGAAGACCACCCACGGTCTCATTCCAGTCGACGGCTGCTGGCCGCTGGCTCCGTTCCTCGACACCATCGGCCCGATCGGCCGAACGGTGGCCGACGTCGTGCGCGGGATGGATCTCCTTGCGCCCGGATTCGCCGCCGAGGTCGTCGGTCGACGGGCCTCGTTGCGACGTCGCCTTGGTCGCATTCGCCCACCCGTCGCCGTTGACCCCGCCGTCGATGCGGCGGTCGACGCGCTCCTGCGTGAGGCCAAAGCGAACTCGGGAATCGAGATCGTCGAGATCGTGATTGACGGGTGGGACAACGCGCACGCCGCCGGGCTCACGGTGTTGCTCGGGGAGGCGTGGCGGACCGACCGGCATCTCCTCGACGGACCCGGCGTGAGCGATGAGGTCGCGTCTCGTCTGCAGCTCGGCGCGTCGATCACCGACGCTGATCTGGACAAGGCCCGACGCGGTCGACAGCTCATCGTCGACGAACTCACGGCGTTGGCTCGGCGCCACGAACTCGACGCGTTTGTCGCGCCAACCATGCCCATGCTGCCGCCGCTGTTGCGCGAAACAGCCAACGCCTCTCTCACCGCTTTGACTCGCCTGGCCAACATCGCCGGCGCACCGGCGCTCGCTCTCCCAGCCCCTGTGCCATCCGCCCTGAAATCTCCGGGCACCCGTCATCTGCCGGCGTCGCTTCAGCTCATCGGCCTGCCGAATACTGATGCCGAGCTCGTTGCCATGGCGGAGCTGGTCGAAGGGGCCGGTCGCCCATGAGCCTCTCCGACGAGCCCGATCGAACGAGGGTTGCCATCGTTGACGACGATGTGTGGATGCGTACCGGACGAGCTGCCGCCCTTGCGGCATTCAACGACATCGAGGTGGTCGTGGCCCTGCATCCGCGCGAGGCCATCGACGACGTCACTCAACTCAACAACGCCGATGTAGTGCTCGTCGATGCCCACGACCCCGACGCGGGGTTTGATCGATTCAACGGCGTCGACGTTGTTCGCCACATTCGGGCCGAACGGCCCGGCGCTCTGCCGGTGATCGTGGTGATCACCGGTCATGCTCGCAACGACCTGCTGCGCCGACGCATGGCCGAGGCGGGAGCCGACTTTCTTTGCGCCCATCGCGAAGTCCATTCGCCCGACATGCTTGTAAGCACCATTCGGACAGCTGCCAACGCTGCCGATCTTGTGCGACCGACGATGGCCATGGCGTACCGTCGCCGCCTTCCTCAATCGCGCTCGAGGAAAGACGTTCGTCAGCGCTGAGAAGCTGCCGTCGCGCGGAAGGGCCACCAGGAATGCCGAGAACGCCCAGGTCGAACTGTCAGCCGTGATCGTCGAGCGAACGTCGACGCGCTTCCGTCTGCGCGTGAGATCGCCGCTCGTAGATACTCGTGCCAACACCAACGAAAACACAGAGGCCTTGAAAGATCAGGAGCGACGGCGGGGTTGACCATCCACGTCGACGTCGCAGCACTGACAGCAGGGCCGTTCGCCATGAGCCGCAGCGGACCCTTCGCGGCGCCATCGGCGGCGAGGACTTGGTTTGCCCGCGTGGCGAGTCGCATGGCCAGGCCTAAGCGAACGCGAGCGTGATCGATCCACATCGGCCCGGCCGAAGAGCGGTTGTTCGTGGTCATCGCAGGTGGTTTCGCATCGAGTCAAAGATGCCCTGCGCGCATAGTAACCCGAGTCGCTCGATCGCATCGGCAACCGCGACCATGCGCTCATCAACCGATCCAGAAACGAGAACCCAAGGCTCAGCGCGCTCGTGCGTCAGAACATCAACGAAGCGAGCGTGCATGGCGGCGCGGGTATCGGCACCAAGTCGGATCTCGTCGCGCTCCCACGGAATGTCGATGTCGCAAAGAACGAACAGGTCATAGGTTCGGGCTCGTCCGAGGGCGGCAACCGTAGGCGATGGATGTCCTTGATAGCGCTCGTGCCACAGTGCCGTCGTCATGGCATCGGTGTCACAGAAGAACAACGGACCCGACCCCACGGCGGCGAGATCCTCACGTCGCTGTTGCTCCTGAGCGATGCGGATGAAGTCGTCCGTCGTCCAACGATCATTCGTTCCTTCGTGCTTCTTGGTGATCGTGTAGTCCCGGCCGTACTCGCCCACTTCGTTCGTGTGATGGGAGTTCGCGAGCGCGCGTACGAGTGTTGTCTTCCCGGTCGACTCGGCGCCCACCACGCACACCCGGATCGTGAGGTCGCCCTGCACCACCGGATGCAGATCCGACCAGTTCGCTGCGGGGTCCGCGGCCACGCCACGGGCGACAGAAACCGCCGGCAACGGTTTCGCCGCCGACACGCCTCTGCGTGCGCTGCCGGCAAGAACCTGAATTCCTGGATGCACCGTTCGCAACCAACGCTCACGAACATGTTCGGCGACGGGCGCGTCGTCGTGATCGCAGGCGCCAAGAACGACGATGACCGCCGACAGTCCGACCTCGCGACCCGCGGCCTCGATGGCGTGGTGTTGGGCGAGAACCGGCGGTGCGCACGATCCGCCGAAAACGACCTCGCTCAGTTCGGGTTGCCCAGCATCGGGGTCGGCTCGACCGCCTTGGCCAACAGATCGTCGACGATGGGCCCCAACGTTGCGGGATCCAAGAAGTCGTCGGTCGGTTTCACAAACGGACCGCGATGCCATCCTTCGGCGATACCGAGAATCCCCGACGACGCTTCGAAAACCCGACCGGTCACGTGCTTGGCCTCCGGTGACGCCAGCCATGTGACAATCGGCGACACCCAGTGCGGTCCCCGAGCGTCGCGCTGCTCGTCGGTCAGTTCAACGTTGCCGCCGAGGCCTTCGGTCATGCGGGTGAGGGCGATCGGCGCAACCGCATTGACCGTGACGCCGAAGCGGGCGAGTTCGCGCGAGGCAATGATCGTGAACGACGCAATGCCAGCCTTGGCCGCGCCGTAGTTCGTTTGACCAACGTTGCCGTAGATGCCCGAGACCGACGACGTGTTGATGATGCGACCATCGACGTCGCGACCCGCCTTGGACTCTTCGCGCCAGTACGCGGCGGCGTGACGCGCTGGAGCGAAGGTGCCCTTGAGATGCACATCGATCACGGCATCCCATTCCGCTTCAGTCATGTTCACGAGCAGACGATCGCGCAGAATACCGGCGTTGTTCACGAGAATGTCGAGGCGACCGAAGGCGTCGATCGCCGAATCGACCATCCGCTTGGCGCCGTCGAACGAACTGACACTCTCGCCGTTGGCAATCGCTTCACCGCCCATGGCCTTGATCTCCTCGACCACTTCCTGGGCCGGCGAGAGCGAGCCTTCACCGCTGCCGTCGATGGTGCCGCCGAGATCGTTGACCACCACCTTCGCCCCGGTGTGCGCCAGCGCGAGGGCATGGCATCGGCCGATACCCCGTCCCGCTCCCGTCACGATTGCCACGCGTCCTTCATTCATTCGAGCCATGCCGAAGTCTCCCGTGCCAACCGCGACCGCGCCAACCGCAGTCACCTAGCGTCGGTCGCTATGGAACTGTCGGTTGTTGCGGTGCGGGTGCTTGGGTGTTTGGTCGAAAAGCAGATGACGACACCCGACATCTACCCGATGTCACTCAACGGCGTCGTGACCGCGGTGAATCAGTCGACGAATCGCGAGCCGGTCATGCACTGCGCCGAGCGCGAAGTAGCCGACGCGCTCGGCGAACTTCGCACCGAGCATCGACTGGTGCGCCTCATCCATGCCGGAGCGGGAAGCCGGGTTGACAAGTTTCGACATGCGCTCGACGAACGACTCGCCCTCACTCGTCCGGAACAGGCCATCGTGGCCATGCTTGCCCTGCGTGGCCCGCAGACGGTTGCCGAGATCAAGGCTCGAACGGAGCGAATGGTGGAACTGACCTCCGAGCATGCGGAAAGGATCGTCGATCGACTGAGCGACCCAACGTCGATGGCCGATCCGGCGGAACTGACGGCGCGCGGGAACGACGGCATGATGGCCCCGTCGGCCGCGCTCCAAGCGGAGATTCCCGACGGTTTCGCCCGACCGTGGGACGGGCCCTTGGTGGTTCGGCTCCCTCGGCTGCCCGGTCAGAAGGAGGGGCGGGTGATGCACCTTCTCGGCGGGCCGATCGACATCGACAGTCTGAGCTCGCTCAGCTCGCCGACATCGATGGCGACAATGCCGCGGTCCGCCTCCGCCGATCGAATTTCGTCACTCGAAGCGACGGTGGCACGACTCGATGCGGAGTTGGCCGAGCTACGCCGAGCGTTTGACGAGTTCCGTCAGCAGTTCTGAACCTGCAGTTCAGAACGGCGAGACGAAGCCGACAAACGAGCGGGAGTTGGCCTGCTTCACTTCAACGGTCCTACCCGTTTGCGGCGCATCGACCACGGCCTGATTGGCTCCCAGATACATCGAGACGTGGCCCGGATGCCAGACGATGTCCCCGGGCTGAAGGTCGGCGGCCGACTTTCGGGCCAGGCCCTGGTACTGCAGCGTGCTCGTGCGAGGAATCGTCACGCCAGCCTGCGACCAGGCGTAACTCGTGAGTCCGGAGCAATCGAAACCGCCCGGCTTGTTCCCGGAGTAGTGATATCGCGTTCCCACCTGGGCCATGGCCGTGAGGATGGCCTTCATGCGTCGGCCGTCGGTCCGGAGCCACACTGCTTCGAGGACCGCCGGATCGGTCTTGGTACGAGGCCCGACCACCTTGGACATCGACTTGAGCAGGGCGAGGTACCGCTCGGTGCCGGCCGTCGGCAAGGCCGCCAGCAACGTCTGCGACTCCTTGCTCACGGGCGCCAAGATTGCGGTGCCGATCACGAATTCGCTGAGCGATGCGGTATCGATGATCTGCGAGGTAACCACAAGGGCTGACGGCGGCCGCGGCGTGTTCGGATCGACCGGGGTCGTGGCCGGGGCAAGAGCGAACTGCACAGCGGGCGCCGCCGCCGGGGTCGCCGGCAGGGACTGGGTGCCCGCTATCCCCGGGGCCGCAGCACCGGTTTCGGGCAGCGCGGCGAGGGCGGCGTTCGCGAGGTCAGCGAGCGGGTCCGAGAAACTCTGCGCTTCCACCGGTGGCAGTGGGGCCAGTGGAGCTGGTGGCGTCGCTATCGCTCCCGTGGCGGCGGCAACCGCAGCCGGATCGACCAGGACCGTAGTGGTCGGGGCAGCCCTCTTCTTCGCCCTCGTCGGAGCAATCGAGGTGGTCACGCCGGGTACCAGCGTGGTTGGCGCGCCGACGATCGTGTTCGCCGGAGCGATCGTGTTCGCTGCGCTCACCTGGGCCGACGACGGCGGCGCGCCAAGCGACGCCGAAGCAACGGTGACAATGCAAAGAAGACCGGCACGGTGGAAACGAATGGACCAGTTGGTCATGATGCCTCGCGCACGTCCGAGCGAATTACGCGCGGTTCGTGTGGTTCGGGGGACCGGATGGCCCCTGACTTGGTGCGGTAACGCCGTCGTCCGTCGGGACGTGCCCAGGCGTCGAGACCGCACATGACGTTCGGTTGTGGCCGCAGAACCTAGCAGCGACCGTCAGAATCCGGACACGCCGACCGCGCACCGTGGCCATCGCTCATCGCTGGAGCGCCGGACCGTCTTCAGTTTCAGGGCGAATCTCGTGCTCCGGACTCGGTTTCGACCGGGCGCAGCATGGCCGGATGGAGCAACGCCGCCGTGCCTCGACGAAAAAGGTCAGGCCCTCGACGTTCGCCGTCGTCGTCACTCTCCGGGACCACAAATCCGGGAGTGGCCAACACCTTTCGGCGAAAGTTCGCCGGGTGAAGCGTGACCGACCACACCGATTCGTAGACCCGACGAAGCTCCGGAATGGTGAACGGCTCGGCCACGAGCGTGGTTGCGACGGTGGTGTATTCGAACTTGGATCGCACTCGCTCCACGGCATCGTCGAGAAGCCGATCCTGGCCGTCGGCCAACACGCCCGTTTCGTAGACATCGTCGAGCGCGAACACCCGACCCTTCGTCGGCACGAGGGTGCTCTCGCCGACCAGGGCGACGTAGGCCACCGAGATGCCGAGATCGCCGCGACGAGGTCCCGACGGGTCGCCGTAGGTTCGTAGCTGTTCGACGAAGAGTGCGTCGTGGGCTTTCGCGACCCCAGCGGTCGATTGGAGGACCGCAGCGGCGGCTTCGTCGAGCGCCGGGCCGTGCACGACGGCGTGAGGAAGTTCCCAGGCACCGGCGGCCGCGCCGGAATCGATTCGCTCGACGAGCACGCCGAGGCGCCCTTGGCGGACGGTGAGCACGGCCACGTCGACGGTCACGGTGAACCGTCCCGCGTTGGTCACGAGATCGAAACCACTGCAGGTGATGATGACTCGATCGACGCGCCGAGCATCGCCAACTCACGCAGCGTCCGTTCACCACCCACGAGGTCAACGGCCGCGACCAGATCCGTAAGTACACGTACTTTATACCCCTGGTCAATGGCCGAGCGAACGGTTGCGGCCACGCAGTAGTCGGTGGCGATGCCGACGACATCAACGCATTCGACTCGACGACGCCGTAGGTATTCATGCAGGGTTTCTTCGGACGTGGTGGACCGTCCCTCGAAGCCGCTGTAGGCGGCCGCGTGAGAACCCTTGGCAAACCAATTCTCGATGCGACCAAGTACTGGATCCAGGTTGGCGTGCGTCGAAGCGCCGTGCGTACCAACCACGCAATGACGCGGCCACGTGTCGACGAAGTCTGGGGTAGCGGAGAAGTGCGCTCCCGGTTCGACGTGCGCATCGGCGGTCCCGACAATCACCACCTCATCGTCGAGGGTACGGATGTGATCAGCAATTCGAGCGACGGTGGCCGCCCCGCCGTGAACCGCCAGAGAGCCGCCTTCACAGAAGTCGTTCTGACAGTCAACGACGATGAGCGCACGCTTCGACTTGCGAACAGCGGGAGACGACATCGACAGTCCTTGCGGAGCAGCGTTGGATGACGGAGCAACAAACGCCGAAACGATCG
>JAYSTV010000550.1:0-5505 GCA_043719425.1 Acidimicrobiia bacterium
GGGTGGTTTGCGCCGACAGACGCCTCTTTTGGGTCGACTTGGGCGCGCCGAAGCGGCACTTGGGCGCGAAACGGGCCCGACTCGGGCGCGGCGAGCCACTCAGCCGAAGATCGAGAAGCCGTCGCGGCCGTCTTTGGCGAGGTCGCGAAGACGGACGCCGTGTTTCTTGAGGAGCGGCCGACCGATCGTGGCGATGCCCCGCTTGCGTGCGGGATTCTCCACGGTGTACAGCTGTTCGAAGAGTTCGCAGGCAATCTTCGGGTAGCGATCTTGCACCCGATCGGAGAGCAGAAAGTGGGCGGCCTTGCGGACCTTCCGATGGTCCTGAAGCACCCAAGAACCCTCCAGCTTCTGATGATACGCGCGCAGGCTATTCGCTGACATGTCGTTTCGTGAGAGCGCCTCGTGCGCTGTCTGGGCCGCGGCGATACCCGCCCCCATTGCGTAGTTCACGCCTTCCAGCCAAAGACCGGCGGCGAGACACATCGCCGCAGCATCGCCAGCCACCAACATGCCGTCAGTAAAAAGTCTCGGCATCATGTGGAAGCCACCCTCGGGAATGAGGTGGGCGGCGTATTCCTTGAGTTCACCTCCGTCGACGAACGGTGCCAGCGACGGGTGTGCTTTGAGCCCAGCGATGATGTCTTCGGGACGAACCTTGGCCCTTGAGAGACCAGGGAGGGACAGCACCGCCCCAATGGAGACCGTGTCGCGGTTTGTATAGAGGAACGCTCCACCCGGAATGCCGCGGGTGCCGCCGACGATTTCGAAGTCGGCACCTTCATCGCCCGTCACGTTGAAACGGGACTCGATCTCGGCGCGGGGGATTGCGAGTACCTCCTTGACTCCCAGCGTGAAGTTCTCGGCGCCAGCGTGGTCGTAGAGGCCTGCTTCCTTGGCCAGGAATGAGTTCACGCCGTCGCAGGCGATCACGACACCAGCGGTCAGATCGCCATCGCGATCAGTATGCACACCGATGATTCGCCCGCTTGGATCGCGGACGAGTCCGGTGGCCGTGGTCGAGGTGATGAGCTGGGCACCGGCGGCCACGGCTTGACCTGCGAACCACCGATCGAAGTCGGGCCGAAACGTGGTGAACCCGTTGTAAGGCGGCTTGCCCCAAGTGGTGGTGCGGTAATCAAGGCACATCGACTGATGGTCGGTGAGGAGCATGGTGCCTCGCCGAGTGATCCAGCGCTGCACCGGCACCTGCGTCCACCATTCGGGAATGAGCTGGTCGAGGATGCGGCCGTAGACGACGCCGCCGTACACGTTCTTGGAGCCGGGAAATGGGCCGCGTTCGAGAAGGATGACCGACCGTCCGGCCCGGGCTGCGGTGAGGGCAGCAGCCGATCCAGCCGGTCCGGCTCCGACCACCAAAACGTCGACATCGGGCACTGACATGGGCAACGACGGTAGATCCTGGGAGCGGGGAATCGTGCATGGGCTGGCAAACTGACTCGACGACTCGACGACTCGGCCTAGCCGACGTCGCGAATGCGGTGGGCGGGTAGGTCAAACGACCCGAAGTCCTCGACGGCGACCACTGCGGATGTCACGCTGGTCGCTCCATGAAGGTGGCTCACACGCGTGTGGCAGAGGGGGCCAAGCGTCGTCCTGCCGCGCCTGCGCTGATCTTCGGCGAGAGCATCACGACGTTTGCCGAGCTGGCGGAAATGGTCGAACACGACGCCGCCTCGTTGGCCGCCCTCCTGTGCGGTGTTGGAGTGCGCAGGGGTGACCGGCCTCGGGTTGGGCTCGCCGTGCCCCGGAGTACCGATCTCGTCTCTCTGCTGCTCGCCACGCACTCGGCGGGCGCGGCGTTCGTGCCCCTCGATCCGCGACTGCCGACGGAACGCCTCGCGTACATGGCCACCGACTCCGGAGTGTCGCTTGTGGTCCTCCCCGACGACGAGCGGCCTGAGTGGCTCCCCGACAATGTCGAGACGGTCTCGTTGGCGAGACTTCGGGCGAGCACCGTCGATTGGGCCGGTCCGGTCGACGCTGGCGACGATGACCTCGCCTACGTGATCTACACCTCGGGATCAACGGGCCGGCCCAAAGGCGTTCGGATCGCCCACGCCAACCTGTCGTTGATTCTTGATGCCTGGTCGTCGGTGGCCCACGTGCGTGACCGGGCCGTGTTTCTTTTCCATTCGACTCTCTCGTTCGACGCCTCGCTGACGGAGTTTCTGTGGCCGTTGACCGAGGGCCACACCGTCGTGATCGTGCCCGACGATGTTCGGGCCGGATTCGGTGACTCCTTCGGCGCACGGATCGAACGTCACCAAGTCACACACTTGCAGTGCACGCCCACTCGCGCCGTTCTCCTGCTGGCCGACCCCGAAGATCGACGAGCGCTTCGCTATCTCGAGCAGGTCCTTCTTGGGGGTGAGGCGTTGCCTCCGGCGCTGGTCCATCAGCTCCGCGGTGCGGGCGTGGCCCAGGTGACCAATATCTACGGGCCGACCGAATGCTCCATCTGGTCCTTCGCGCACGACGTCGAATCGACCGACGGTGCTTCGGTGCCGATTGGACTTCCCCTCCCCGGGGTAACGGCCCTTGTGGTTGACGAAGCCCTGGTGACGGTCGCCGACGAGATTGAGGGCGAGTTGCTCATCGTCGGCCCCTTCGTCGGCGCCGGTTATCACGGTCGCCCCGACATCACCGCGGAAAAGTTCAGTACACGTACGATCGACGGCGCAATCCAGTCCGTCTACCGCACGGGTGATCGAGTCATCCGCAGGCCCGACGGCGTGCACGAGTTTCTTGGACGCATCGATACCCAGGTCAAGCTTCGGGGCCATCGCATCGAGCTCGGCGAGATCGAGTCGGTGTTGATCGAACAAGCGAGCGTGGCCCAAGCGGTTGCCGCCGTTGTTGGGCACGGGCTCGGCGATGATCGACTCGTTGCCTACGTCACCGAACGTCGCGGCGTTCCGTTCGATGAGGTTGGTGTGCGACGCGCGTTGGCCACTCGTTTGACCCCGATCATGGTCCCGTCGTTGTACGTCGTCCTCGACGAGTTCGCGCTCACGCCGTCGGGCAAGGTGGATCGACGGGCGCTTCCCGAACCGGAACCGGGAGCGCTCACCGAGATCGTTGGCCCGACGCTTGCAGGTTCGGCGGTCGAGCGGGTCACGGCCGATTTCTCACTGGTGTTTGGACGCAACGTCGGACCCGACGACGACTTCTTCGCGCTCGGCGGTCACTCGCTACTGGCTGTGCAGCTGCTCGCCCGGATCAGTGAACGCAAGGGGATCGATCTGCCGCTCACCGTGTTGCTCGATGCTCCAACGCCTCGGTTGTTGGCAGAGCGAGCGACCAACCCTGGCGGCTTCAGCGACACCTCGTCGCTCGTTCGCTTTGCCGGGAGCACGGCGGCGACGCGGCTTTACCTTGTCCACGGTGCCGGTGGCAATGTGATCGGCTTCCGCGACCTGGCTCACTTGCTGGCCGACGACATTGATGTGATCGGCGTGCAGGCCGCTGGCGTAGAGCCTGGACAGCAGCCCGACCGTTCGATGGCAGCGATGGTCGAGCGATACGCAACCGCGTTGATCGCCGACGATCCAAATGGTCCGTACTGGATCGGTGGCTACTCCGACGGCGGGCTCATTGCGCTGCATCTGGCTCAGGAACTACGCGAACGTGGGCGATCAGTCGTCGGGTTGGTCCTGCTCGATTCGTTCGTTGCTGAACCGATGCCGCCAACGCTGCTTGGACGCATCGGCAACGTGTGGCGCAACGCAGGCGAGCGCGGTGGTCGGCCATTCACCGCGTGGGCACGCGCCAGCTGGCGGGCATGGCGGACTCGCGCCGGGTATCTCGACGCCAATGCTGAGGCCGCACGTGAACTTGGGTACGCCGGGGTTGATGAGATTGTTGACAAGGCCGTGTTGAGCGCCAGTGACCCAGGCCCGATTCCGGCGCCGGCGTTGGTGTTCCGCTCGATCGATACCACGCCGACGTTCTGGTTCGACTACTCGCTCGTGCAAAGCCGTCCGTCGGCTGTGCGCACAGTGTGGGTGCCGGGCGGCCACTCGACGGTCTTCACCGGAGCCAACGCTCGTCTGGTGGCCGACGAGATCAGACGCGAGCGTTCCTCGAGGAGCTAGCGCTTTACGAGACAGAACGGGTGGCCGGCCGGATCAAGGAAGACCAACCACTGGGTCGGCGCCGTTTGCAACGACGCCCTCACGGCGCCGAGCGCGACCACCGCGCGTTCGGCCGCCTCAAGGTCGGTCACTTCGAAGTCCAAGTGGAGTTGCTGGGCGAGCCCTTCGGGCCAACTCGGCGGTTCGTGGTCAGGGGCGAGTTGGAACGCCAAGTTGCACCCTGACTCGAGAATCAGCTCCACCCAATCGTGTCCTTCGAGCTCGATCTCACCGCCGAGGATGCCGCGGTAGAACTCGGCTAAGGCCTGCGGGTCTGGGCAATCAAGGGCAACAACGGACAGCGACGCAATCGGCATCTCGTCAGGCTAGGACGCCGCGGCCGAGGTGAAATGCTGTGACGAGTCAACCGTCAGCCGCGCGGCGTCGCCGAGGTCGAACGAGTTCCGGCTCGGCCGTGTGCGTGGCCAGCTGGATGCGGATCGGCCCTCGGGCAGTCGACGGATCGACGACCTTTCCTCTCTGGGTGATCTCGACCGTGCCGTCAGCCACAAGACGTCGGGCGGCCGCACGGGCCGGCTCCATCAACTCGCGCCACTCGTCACCGCCGACCGTCCTGGCCGCCTCCGACGGGCAGATCGACGCGCCGAAAGAACGAGTTCCGAGCAAGGCTCTGATGGCGAGGCCGAGGGCCTCATCAGTCTGTGTGATGCGACGACGTCGACACGCATCCGAGCAGTAGCGGACCTCATCCCACGTCCGTGCCCACGCCTTGCGCCACGCGATCGTTCGCCCACACGAACGGCACACCTTCGTCGGAATTGCAGTCACAAAACCAACCTACGTCGGAGCGTGGGCCTTGCCGTTTGCGCTTGAACGGTTGAGCTCTGTTTGATCGTTGTGGAGCGCCTTGCTTACCGTTTGCGTTCGAACGGTTGAGACATGCTCGACGGTGGGGTCGCACCTTTGCGAAACAGCGACAGGGCCACGAGACAGGCGACGTATGGCACCGCGTTGAGGAGCTGCGACGGCACGTCGAGACCCCAGCCGGGTGCCTGGAGTGACACCGCCTCGAACACGCCGAAGAACAGACAACCGAGCACGACTTGGGTCGGCCGCCACCGCCCGAAGATCACGGCCACGAGGGCAATGAAGCCGCGGCCCGACACCATGTTCTCCGTGAAGCCGGGGGCCTGGCCGAGCGCGAACGCGGCGCCACCGAGACCGATCAGCGCACCACACATCAACATGGCCTGCAGACGAATCCGATCGACGCCGATGCCCGCGGCGTCGGCGGCGGCGGGAGTCTCGCCGACGGCCTTGATGCGAAGCCCCCACGACGTTCGGTTCAAGACAAACGCGCACACGATCGTGACCGGCACAATCAAAA
>JAYSTV010000056.1:0-1791 GCA_043719425.1 Acidimicrobiia bacterium
TCGTTCAGGTACTGCTCGCGGACCATGGCGCTGGGGTGTTCGAAGACAATGGCGACGGCCCCTTCAAAGGCCCGCGCCCGTCCTTCGAGCGACCCCAAATTGGCCTTGGCCAGGAGACGCTCCACCCGGAAGCGCAGGAACGGTTGAGCGTCACGCACCGCCTCGGCCAGTCGTTCCGGATCGTGCTGCGCGAGCTCAGCCGGATCCTCACCCGGCGGCAACGCCACCACGAACAGATCGATTTCGTATTTCCGTTCCCAGGCGTAGAACTTGTCGGCAGCGTTTTGCCCGGCGGCGTCGGCGTCGTAGGCCAGCACGATGCGACGGGCAAAGTTCTTCAGAATCTGAAAGTGCTCGTCGGCCAAAGCCGTGCCGCAGGTCGCGACCGCACGTGGCAGGCCACTGCGGTGGAAGGCGATCACGTCGGTGTAACCCTCGCACACAATCACCTCGCCCTTTTCGACAATCTGGCTCTTGGCCCAGTTGAGGCCGTAGAGCACCCGACTCTTTGAATAGAGCTTGGTCTCCGACGAGTTCTTGTACTTCGGACCGTCGGCATCGGGCATCTTGCGTCCACCGAAGGCAATCGGCTGGCCCTGCGCGTCGAAGATCGGAAACAGGATGCGGCTTTGGAAGAAGTCGTTGAGCTTGCCGATCTTGGACACATAGCCCAGGCCGGTGTCGCGGGCCACGTCGGCGGGAAGGTGCAGTGACTTGCACAAGGTGTCCCAACCTTCGGGCGCCCAGCCGATTTTGAATCGTGTGATCGCCTCGGCGTCGTAGCCGCGCCCGCGCAGGTACTTGCGCGCCGGCGCCGCATCGGGCGCGGTGCGCAGTCGCTCGTGATACCAGTCCGCCGCCTGGGCCGTGGCCTCGAGGAGCTTGGTGCGTTTGATGCGATCCTTCGACGCCGCCTCGGAGTCATAGCGGAGCGTGATGTTGGCCTTGGTGGCCAACTTCTCGACGGCGCTGCTGAAGTCCAAATGTTCGAGTTCGCGGACGAACGTGATCACGTCGCCCTTGGCCTGACACCCGAAGCAGTAGTACGTGCCCTTCTCGGGGCTCACCGAGAACGACGGCGACTTCTCACCGTGGAATGGGCAGAGGCCGCTGAAGTTGCGACCAACCCGCTTGAGGGCCACGTGCTCGGAGATCACGGCGACAACGTCGGTCGCCGCTCTCACTCTCGCAATGTCCTCCTCGGCGATCCCCACGAGCATAAGTATGGACCGAGGGGTGAGACGGTCTCCTCGGAAACCGGCCGCCCATGCGTCACACCGCTTCGGGGGCCCGCTTTCGACGGACGCGAACCTTGGCAATCTCGAGCGGTGCCCCGGTGCGGGCGTCGACCACCGTCGGACGAATCGTCTCGCCCGACTCCTTGTCGGCGAACCGCAGCACTGCGCCGTTGCCGTCGGGTCCACCCTCGAACATCCAGCGGTCGCCCCACGTCCACATCACGGCAAGCACATCGAAAAATTCCAGGCCCTTCGTGGTCGGCCTGTACTCATGACGGACGGGGTTCGTTTGATAGGGAACCCGTTCGAGCATCCCTTCGTCGACGAGACGATTGAGACGCTGCGTGAGCGTCGTTCGACTCACGCCGAGCGCCGCCTGGAACTGCTCGAAACGGGCACACCCGAACAGGGCCGAGCGCATGACCATGGGCGTCCACCAGTCGCCGAGCAGATCGGTCGCGCGCGCGATCGGACATTGATCCTGATCAAAGCGAGTCCGACGCATAGTGCGACAACTGTACTG
The DNA here is from genome assembly GCA_043719425.1 of Acidimicrobiia bacterium. GTDB lineage: Bacteria > Actinomycetota > Acidimicrobiia > Acidimicrobiales > JANYDT01 > JANLQX01. The sequence goes on from JAYSTV010000056.1 coordinate 1,762, forward strand.
ACTCCGCTCGCCGTTGTCCCGGGCGCAGCC
>JAYSTV010000551.1:0-2275 GCA_043719425.1 Acidimicrobiia bacterium
GCTGATGCGCCTCGATCTTGCTGCGCCCACGCTCATCGCCTACCTGTTGGCGATGTCGCGCTGCGTGGCGTGGCTGTTCATCGCCCCACCCTTCGGCACCAAGCTGATCCCGAACACGGTCAAGATCGGCTTGGCCGGCGCCATCACGCTCGCCGCCGGTCCGCAGTTGCAGGTCAGCGACATGCGCCTCGACGCACTCTCGTTGGTGACCGCCGTGGTGACGCAGATCGTGACCGGACTGGCCCTCGGCTTTCTCGCTCTCCTGCTCCTGGCTGCCATTCAAGCGGCGGGCAGCCTCATCGATCTCTTCGCTGGCTTCACGATGGCGCAGGTCTATGACCCCATGTCCGGCGCGGGCGCCAGTGTGTTCGGACGCCTTTACCAGGTTGTCGGCACCACGATCCTGTTCGTCAGCGGCGGCCACCTCATCTTGGTGCGCGGCTTTCTCCGGTCGTTCGACGCCGTGCCGCTCGACCGGCTCACCATCGGTACTGCCAATCTCGCCATGCGCGGTCTGGCCACGCTCATCGTGGCCGCGTTCGAAATTGCCGCGCCCGTTCTCGCCGCCATGTTTTTGGCCGAGGTCGCCCTCGGCCTGTTGACGCGCGCCGCGCCGCAACTCAACGCGCTGCAGCTCGGCATGCCCCTCAAAGCATTGCTGGCGTTGCTGCTGACCGGCCTCGCGCTTCCCCTGATTCCGCTTCTGCTCGACAACGCATTGCGTGACGTGGTGCGCAGCGGGCGGATGCTCACCGGAACGTAGCGATGGCCAACAACGATCGGACAGAAGCCCCCACCGCAAAAAAGAAGCGTGAGGCCCGCAAGAAGGGAACCGTCGCCCGATCGGCCGACCTGACCACGTGGATTCAGGTGTACATCGCGACCTACGCGGTTGCCGGAACGTTCAAGCTTTCGGCGAACACGCTCCGCACGACGATGGCGAGCGTGGCCAAGCTCACCGTGAGGCCAACCACTGCGGGAGCAGTGAATCTGCTGGGCACGGCCACGTTTGGTGGCGTGTTGGCGCTCGCTCCGCTGGCCGGGTTCCTTCTCCTCACGGCGGTCATCGTCAACTTCGCCCAGACCGGCATGGCGGTGTCGCTGCACAAGCTCAAGCCGACGACGGAACGGATTAGTCCGGCCAAAGGCATCAAGCGACTCTTCTCCAAACAGGGCCTCTGGGAAGCGTCGAAGGAGTCGGCGCGCGCCGGCGCGCTTGCCGCCGTTGCGTGGGGGCCCATGAGCACCGTGACGTCACAGTTGGTGTCCAAGCATGCTCCGTTGCGTTCGACCGTCGGGGTGATCGCGGCGTCGTCCATCCACCTCGCGCGCAACGTGGCGGCCGCCGGCATCGCCATCTCGTTCATCGACTTTGCCGTGCAAAAGAGACGCGTCATGAAGTCGCTCAAGATGACGAAGCAAGAGGTCAAGGACGAGTACCGCCAGAGTGAAGGCGACCCCCAGATGAAGGCCAAGCGTCGAGCGAGAGCGGCCGAGATGAGCAAGAACCGCATGCTCTCCGACGTGAAGCGGGCCAGCGCCGTTGTCGTGAACCCGACGAACATTGCCGTGGCCGTCATCTACGAACGATCCACCGGCGCACCACGTGTGATCGCCAAGGGAACCGGAGAGCTCGCTGCTCGCATTCGTGACGAAGCCGAACGCGCCGCCGTTCCGATTGTTCGCAACGTGGCGCTCGCCCGTGCGCTTCATGCGGTGTGCGAAGTCGGCGAACAGATCCCGGCCGAGCTCTACGAGGCGGTCGCGCGCCTCCTGGCGTTCGTCATGTCGCTCGGTCAGCGCCCGAGCCTCGGTGGGCCGCTCACCATGACCGGTCCGTCGCATCTTCCCCCCGAACTCGCGCAGCTTGAGGCCCCGTCGACCGATCGGAGAACTGGAGCCAGGAGGGCGACGAAGCGACGCGGCCAAGGAAGGTCACGACGAGCCGAGGCCTGATGAGCACCAACGCGAAAGCACCCATGAAGTCCAATCGTTCTGCGCTCTGCCCTTCGTTCGCCCAGGCCAGCACGCGCTCATGAAGTCCAATCGTTCTGCGCTCTGCCCTTCGTTCGCCCAGGCCAGCACGCACCCATGAAGTCCAATCGTTCTGCGCAAATCGGCGTGCCCGCCGCCATCGTGTCGATCGTCGCCATCATGGTCGTGCCGTTGCCGACGATGGTGCTCGACTTTCTGCTTGTCATCAATCTCGCCGGCGCGGTGATGATTTTGCTCGCCACCATGTTCGTGCAGCAGGCACTTGAGTTTTCGGTGTTCC